>CAZTGN010000047.1:12891-13661 GCA_964613275.1 uncultured Conexibacter sp.
GTCGACGAGCACGTCCGCCGCAAGGTCGGCAAGCGCGCATAGGAGCAGACGATGGCAGTGAAGACAGCAGAGCAGCGAAGGTTGCGCCGCCGCCGCCGCGTCCGGGCCAAGGTCCGCGGCAGCGAGGAGCGCCCGCGGCTCGCCCTGTTCCGCTCCAACCGCGGGCTCTACGCGCAGCTGATCGACGACGATCGCGGCCACACGATCGCGCAGGCGAGCTGGAACGAGGCCGAGCTCCGCGAGCTCGATGCCTCCGAGCGGCCACGCCGGGCCGGCGAGCTGATCGCCGAGCGGGCGAAGCGGGCGGGGGTCGAGACCTGCGTCTTCGACCGCGGCGGCTACCGGTTCCACGGGCAGGTGGCGGCGCTCGCCGAGGGCGCCCGCGAGGGCGGTCTGCGATTCTGACCGCTTCCGCCGCAGCCGGGACTTCGAGACAGCGAGCAACGAGGAACAGATGAGCACAGACGTCGAGAGAGTGAGCCCGCAGGGACTGGACCTGCAGGAGCGGGTGATCGAGATCAACCGGGTCGCCAAGGTCGTCAAGGGCGGCCGCCGGTTCTCGTTCACGGCGCTGGTCGCGGTCGGCGACGAGAACGACGTCGTCGGGATCGGCTACGGGAAGGCACGCGAGGTGCCGCTGGCGATCCAGAAGGCGGTCGAGAACGCCCGCAAGGACCTGATCAGGGTCCCCAAGTACGGGCAGACGCTCCCGCACCGCATCATCGGCCGCTACGGCGCCGGCCATGTCGTCCTGCGCCCGGCCAGCGAGG
>CAZTGN010000048.1:0-13507 GCA_964613275.1 uncultured Conexibacter sp.
GTCGCGCTCAACGGCCCCCGGGCCGCCCGGATCGCCGCCCTCGCCGGCCGCCCCGAGGGCGGCGAGGTGGAGGTCGGCGGCGGCCTCAGCGCCCATTGCGAGGCCGGCGTGGTCCGCTTCGGGCCGGCGCGGAGCCCGGCGCCGCCCGCGAGCGTCCGCTTGAGCGTGCCGGGCAGCGCCCGCTTCGGCGAGTGGGAGCTTCGGGCCGAGCTGCGCGAGGGCTCCGTCCGGCCGTCGGGGCCGGGGCTCGCCACGCTCGACGCCGCCGCGCTCGGCGGCGAGGTCGAGATCCGGGCCTGGCGCGCCGGCGACCGCATCCGCCCGCTCGGCCTCGGCGGCAGCAAGACGCTGCAGGATCTCTTCACCGACCAGGGGGTGCCCCGGTCGGTGCGCTCGCGGATCCCCGTCGTCACCGCCGGCGGGAGGGTGGCCTGGGTCGCCGGGGTCGCGGTCAGCGAGGAGTTCCGGCTCGACGCGGAGTCGGCCGGCACGGCGGTCATCACCGCCCGTGCGGTCGGCCGCCGCCCCTGAATACACTCGCCCCGCATGGGCGACCCAGCCGGGAGCAGCGGTGGCGAGCGGATCGGCGAGACCCTGATCGAATCGTCGCGGCTGCACGGCCGCGTGAGCGAGCTCGGGGCCGAGATCAGCCGCGACTACGCAGGCCGCGACCTCGTCCTCGTCGGCGTCCTCAAGGGGGCGCTGATCTTCATGGCCGACCTGATGCGCTCGCTTTCGGTCCCGTGCGAGATCGACCTGATGGCGGTCTCCAGCTACGGCTCGGCGACCGACTCCTCCGGGGTCGTCCGCATCCTCAAGGACCTCGACACCTCGATCAACGGCCGCGACGTCCTGATCGTCGAGGACATCGTCGACTCCGGCCTGACCCTGCAGTACCTGCTCCGCAACCTGCGCGCCCGCGACCCCGCCTCGATCGAGGTCTGCGCGCTGCTGACGAAGCCGGAGCGGCGCCGGGTCGAGACCCCGATCCGCTACGTCGGCTTCGAGATCCCGAACCGGTTCGTGATCGGGTACGGCCTCGACCACGGCCAGCAGCACCGCAACCTCGACTACGTCGCCGTCCTCGAGCGTGGGCGGGGGCCCGGCGGCGACCGTTCAGCCGGTCCCGAAGCGGGCTGAGCGGCGATAACTCCCTGGTACGCTCATCGTTCGGCCGTGCGAGGGCCGTTCCCTCTGCCATGCGGATTGCACCCCGAGGACAACAGCGATGAAGCGGATCACCCGCAGCGGCGCCCTGGTGCCGATCCTGATCGTGATCGTGCTCGCCTTCTTCGCGCAGCGGATCATCTCGCCGCAGCAGCAGGACAGCGACCCCACCTACACGGACTTCATCGCCCAGATCAACAGCGCCTCGGGCGCCGAGCAGATCAAGTCGGTCCAGATGAACACGAGCGACAACACGCTCGACGTCACCGACGAGGACGGAACCGAGTACTCGACCGGCTATCCGCCGAACACCGAGGAGCAGCTCGTCAACACGCTCGAGCGCCAGGACATCGACACGACCGTCAAGGGCCAGGGCGGCTCCTCGATCCTCTCCCTGCTCACCTACATCCTGCCGTTCGTGCTCATCTTCGCCTTCTGGATCTTCCTGATGAACCAGATGCAGGGCGGCGGCTCGCGGGTCATGAACTTCGGCAAGTCGCGGGCGAAGCGGATGTCGGTCGACGCGCCGAAGATCACCTTCCGCGACGTCGCCGGCGCCGACGAGGCGGTCCAGGAGCTGCACGAGATCAAGGAGTTCCTCGAGAACCCGAAGAAGTTCCAGTCGCTCGGCGCCCGGATCCCGAAGGGTGTGCTGCTCTACGGGCCGCCCGGCACCGGCAAGACGCTGCTCGCCCGCGCCGTCGCCGGCGAGGCGGGCGTGCCGTTCTTCTCGATCTCGGGCTCCGACTTCGTCGAGATGTTCGTCGGCGTCGGCGCGAGCCGCGTCCGCGACCTGTTCGAGCAGGCGAAGCAGAACTCGCCCTGCATCATCTTCATGGACGAGATCGACGCCGTCGGCCGCCACCGCGGCGCCGGCATGGGCGGCGGCCACGACGAGCGCGAGCAGACCCTGAACCAGCTCCTCGTCGAGATGGACGGCTTCACGATGACCGACAACATCATCCTGATCGCCGCCACCAACCGGCCCGACATCCTCGACCCGGCGCTGCTGCGGCCCGGGCGCTTCGACCGCCAGATCGTCGTCGACCGCCCCGACCGCAAGGGGCGCAAGAAGATCCTCGAGGTCCACACCCGCGGCAAGCCGCTCGCGGCCGACCTCGACCTCGACGTGCTCGCCGGGCAGACCCCCGGCTTCACCGGGGCCGACCTCGCCAACCTGATCAACGAGTCGGCGCTGCTGACGGCGCGCAAGGGCAACCGCGAGATCACGATGGTCGAGCTCGAGGAGGGGATCATGCGGGTGATCGCCGGCCCCGAGAAGAAGTCCCGCGTGATGGGCGAGAAGGAGCGGCTGATCACCGCCTACCACGAGCTCGGGCACGCGATCGTCGGCCACGTGCTGCCGAACTGCGACCCGGTCCACAAGGTCTCGATCATCAGCCGCGGCCAGGCGCTCGGCTACACGATCTCGCTGCCGACCGAGGACAAGTTCCTGACCACCCGCGCCGAGCTCGCCGACACGATGGCGATGACGCTCGGCGGCCGCGCGGCAGAGGAGATCGTCTTCAACGAGATCACCACCGGCGCCTCCAACGACCTCGAGAAGGTGACCCAGACGGCGAAGCAGATGGTGATGCGCTACGGCATGTCCGAGCGCCTCGGCCCGCGCGTGTTCGGGCACGACCGCGGCCAGCCCTTCCTCGGGCGCGAGTTCTCGTCGGAGCCCGACTACTCGGACGAGATCGCCCGCGAGATCGACGACGAGATCCGCCGCGTGGTCGAGGAGGCTCACCAGGCCGCCAAGGACATCCTCAACGAGCGCCGCGAGAAGCTCGAGTCGCTGAGCGGGATCCTGCTCGAGCGCGAGACGATCGACGCGAAGGAGTTCGTCGCCCTGCTCGACGGCGCCAGCGAGGATGAGGTCTTCGGCTCGACCGAGGCCGACGACGGCGAGCCGGCCTCCGAGCCGGGCGACGATGCCGACCGCGAGACCGAGCGGGATGCCCCACGGATCACGCCGCCCCCGCGTCCCGGCTTTGCCGGCGGCGCCGCCGAGCTGCGGGCCGACGTTCGCGACGACCGCAAGATCTGATCGCGCCCCGCGCGCCCGGCGGGGTAGAAATGGGTCCATGACCCTTCTCATGGGCATCGTCAACGTGACGCCGGACTCGTTCTCCGACGGCGGCCGCTATCTCGACCCCGACGCCGCGATCGCCCACGGGCGTGAGCTGCGCGCTGCCGGCGCCGACGTCCTCGACGTCGGCGGCGAGTCGACCAGGCCCGGCGCGGCGGCCGTCGGCGCACCGGAGGAGAAGGCGCGCGTGCTGCCGGTGATCGAGGCGCTCGCCGCCGACGGGGCGCGGGTCTCGGTCGACACCTCGAAGGCCGAGGTCGCGGATGCCGCCCTGGCGGCGGGAGCGGAGATCGTCAACGACGTGACCGCGCTCCGTGATCCGGCGATGGCGGCTCTCTGCGCGGAGGCCGGATGCGGGGTCGTGCTGATGCACATGAAGGGGACGCCGCGGACGATGCAGGACGACCCGACCTACGTCGACGTCGTCGCGGAGGTCCGGGGCTTCCTCGCGGAGCGGCTCGAGGCGGCGGCCGCCGCCGGCGTCGACCGCGAGCGGATCTGGGTCGATCCCGGCATCGGCTTCGGCAAGGCCGTCGAGCACAACCTCGAGCTGATCGCGCGCCTCGATCGCATCGCGGACCTCGGTCGCCCGGTCGTGATCGGCGCCTCGCGCAAGAACTTCATCGGCGCGATCACCGACCGTCCCGTCGATCGGCGGCTCGGCGGCTCGATCGCCGCCGGGATCGTCGCGGCCTCGACCGGGGCCGCGGTCCTCCGCGTCCATGACGTCGCCGCCACCGTCGAGGCCCTGCGGGTCGCCGATCCGATCCTCGGGCGGGCCGGGCCGATCGCGGCCGGGACGGGATCGTGAGCGAGCCCGTCCGCATCGAGCTGAGCGGCCTGCGGGCGTTCGGCCCGCACGGGGTCAGCGAGGCGGAGCGCGAGGTCGGGCGGCTGATCGTCCTCGACATCGCCCTGACCGTCCCGGATTGCACAGCAGTCGCCGACGACGAGCTCGCCGGCACGATCGACTACGGCGCAGCCGCGCGGGTCGCGACCGAAGTCGTGACCGGGACGAGCTGCCGGACGCTCGAGCGTCTCTGCGCGCTCGTCGCCGACCGCCTCGCCGCCGAGCTCGGTGCCACCGAGGTCGAGGTCCGGGCCGCGAAGACCGAGCCGCCGATCCCGGAGGCGATCGACGAGGTCGGCGTGACGCTGCGGCGTCCGGCGGCGCCACGGCGGCGGCAGCCGTGAGGATCGGGTAGCCGTGAGGATCGGGTACCTCGGGCTCGGCTCGAACGTCGGCGACCGTGCCGGGAACCTGCGTTCGGCGGTCCGCCTGATCGGCCGGCACGGGGTCGAGGTCGAGGCCGTCTCCGGCGGCTACGAGACCGAGCCGGTCGGCGAGATCACCGACCAGCCCGACTTCCTCAACGCCGCGGCCCGGATCCGGACCGCGCTCGAGCCCGTCGCGCTGCTCGACCTCTGCAAGGCGGTGGAGGCCGAGCAGGGGCGGTTGTTCGGCGGGCCCCGCCACGGCCCGCGGACCCTCGATGTCGACCTTCTCCTGCTCGGCGATCTCGAGCTCGCGACCGGGCGGCTGACCCTGCCGCACCGCGAGGTGACGACGCGGCGGTTCGTCCTCGTCCCGCTGCTCGAGCTCGACCCGGAGCTGACGTTGCCGGACGGGACGCGCTTGCGCGACTGCCTCGACGGGCTCGGCGAGGGCGAGCGGGTGGAGCCGGCCGGCCCGGTCGTCTGAGCGCTAACGAAGCGGCTCCAGCCAGGCAGCCGGAAAGCCCGGCGGCGCGTGGCCGGGATAGCCGGGCACGAGCCGCCGGGCCAGGGCGCTCGCCGGCCGGCCCTCGATGAACGGGCGCAGGTCGTCCAACGTCATCAGCAGCGCGACGCTGGTCGCGATCTGCAGGTCGGCCGCGTTCGGCCGCTCGCCGCCGATCACGCCGGCCTCGATGTATCCGTCGATGCGTCCGATCGCCTCCGGCAGGGCCGCGATGTCGGCGATCGCGTGAGCGTCGTCGGCGCTGTTGAAGCGGGCCGAGAGCGCCGCGATCGGCGCCGCCGTCTTCGCCGCGACCTCGACCGGCAGTCCGAGGCGGGCGCCTTCCAGGTAGGTCACGATCGGTTCGCGGTCCCTGCTGAGCAGGTTCCAGACGAGACGGCGCGCGATCCCCTGCAGGACCTCGTCCCCCCACTTCTCGGCCTCCTCGACCGTGGCCCGCTCGGCGGGATCGGCGGGGAACAGCGGTGGCTCCGGCGCGATCAGGTCGAGCTCGCGCGCGATCGCGCGGCTGCCCTGGATCCGGCGACCATCGACGATCAGGGCGGGGACGGTCGTGGCCTCGAACCCGAGCGTTCTCAGGATCGGCTTCGAGACGACCGCGACGAGGTCGACGCGCGAGTAGGGGATGCCCTTGAGCTCGAGCATCAGCTGCGCCGTCCAGCCGGGATGCGAAGCCGGGATCGTGAACAGGCGGACCTTCATCCAGCGATCCTAGACCGTCGTCGCCCGGCGCCGGTTGCGACAATCGCCCGATGCTGCTCGCGATCGACGTCGGCAACACCCAGACGCACGTCGGCGCCTTCGCCGGCGACGAGCTCGCCGGCGACTGGCGCCTCGCCACCCGCGGCGATGCGACCGCCGACGAGCTGGGGCTGGCGATGGACGGCTCCCTGCGTCTGCGCGGCCTCGACCCCGGCGCGGTCGACGGCCTGATCGTCTCCACCGTCGTTCCCCGGCTCGGTCCCGAGTACGAGCGGCTCGGGGCGGCCCATCTCGGCGCCCGCTGCCTGCTCGTCGGCCCGACGGCGCGAACCGGGATGCCGATACTGATCGACAATCCGCATGAGCTCGGCTCCGACCGGCTCGTCAACGCCGTCTCGGCGTTCGCGAAGTGCGGCGGGCGGTGCCTGTCGGTCGATTTCGGGACCTCGATCAACGTCGACGCGGTCTCCGCCGACGGCGAATACGTGGGCGGGGCGATCGCGCCCGGGCTCGAGGTCTCGATCGAGGCGCTGTCGGCGCGGGCCGCGAAGCTGCCGCGGTTCCAGCTCGAGAAGCCGAACCGGGCAATCGGGCGCAACACCCAGGCGGCGCTTCAATCCGGCTTCGCCTACGGCTTCGCGGCGTTGGTCGACGGGGTCGTCGCCCGGATGCGCGACGAGCTCGGCACCGGTGTCCGCGTCATCGCGACCGGCGGGATGGCGACGACGATCGCTCCGCTCTGCGAGACGATCGACGAGGTCGATCCCTACCTGACCCTGACCGGCCTGCGGCTGATCCGGGAGCGCAACCGGTGAGGTCGCAGCCACCCCTGACCGCGCCGCTGCGGATCGGCGACGTCGAGATCGCCAACCGGGTCCTGCTCGCGCCGCTGGCCGGGATCGGCAACTGGTTCGTGCGCCTGCAGGCGCGCCGCCATGGTGCCGGGCTCGCGGTGTCGGAGATGGTCTCCAGCCACGCGATCCACTACGGGAACGAGCGCACGTTGAATGAGCTCTTGCGGATCCACCCCGACGAGCATCCGACCGCGATTCAGCTCTTCGGCGCCGACCCCGAGATCATGCGCGGGGCCGCCGCGGTCGCCGCCGCCTCGGGCGCCGACCTGATCGACCTCAACATGGGCTGCCCGGTGAAGAAGGTGCGCAGGACCGGGGCCGGGGCGGAGCTGATCTCCGACCCCGATCTCGCCGTCGCGGTCGCGGCGGCCGCGGTCGCGGGGAGCGGGCGACCGGTGACGGTGAAGCTGCGCTCCGGCCTGTACCCGGGCGATCGCTCGGGCGTCGGAGTGGCGGTGCGGCTGGTCGAGGAAGCCGGAGTCGCCGCGATCGCGTTCCACCCCCGATCGGCCGCCGTCCAGCACAAGGGCAGCCCCGACTACGCGTTGGTCCGCGAGCTGGTCGCCCGCATCGAGGCGCCGGTGATCGTCTCGGGCGGCCTCGACAGCGCCGAGCGGGCCCGCCGCGCCTACAGCGAGTCGGGTGCCGACGCCGTGATGATCGCGCGTGGGTCCTTCGGCTACCCGTGGATCTTCGCCGAGCTCACCGGGCGGCGTACCGCTGCGCCCGATGGCGCCGAGATCGCCGCCGAGCTGCTCTGGGTCATCGATGCCGCCGAGGAGCATCTGGGCGGCGATCGCGCCGGGCGCTACCTGCGCAAGTTCTATCCCTGGTACCTGGCCCGGATCGGGCTGTCGCAGCGTGAGGCCGCGGAGCTCCAGTCGATCGACGGGCTCGACGAGGTCCGCAGCCGGGTCCGGGCGCTCGCCGGCGCCGCTCTGAGCCCGGCTTGACCCGGGGCGCCGCGCACCGCGCGAAGTCGAGGGTTTCCGCCGGAGCGAGGCGCTTTTTGGACCGGTTCGACCCGTTGCTATAGTTGCGCGCCGCCGTGCCCGACGAGCGGACCCGCAGGGGGTTTGCAGATCGGGCGTTTCTAGTCTCCCGGGGGCGTTTCAGGGCTCGCGGGAGGATCACGAGGAAGGTGCAAGAGACGTGGCCAGAGAGTCCCTGATCACTCCCGAAGGTCTCGAGAGGCTGAAGGCGGAGCTGGAGGAGCTGCAGACCGTCCGCCGCCGCGAGGTCGCCGAGCGGATCAAGGAGGCACGCGAGTTCGGCGACATCGCCGAGAACTCGGAGTACGACGACGCCAAGAACGAGCAGGCCATGCTCGAGCAGCGGATCGCGCAGATGGAGGAGCGCGTCCGGCGCGCCATCGTCGTCGACAAGGACCAGGTCGACACCGGCGTCGTCTCGGTCGGCGTCAAGGTCCACGTCAAGGACCAGAAGACGGGCGACTCCCGCAAGTTCCAGCTCGTCGGCTCGGCCGAGGCGAACCCGGCCGAGCAGAAGTTCTCGCACGAGTCGCCGATCGGCAAGGCGCTGATGGGCCGCAAGCGCGGCGAGATCGTCGACGTCGAGGTTCCCCGCGGCGGCAGGACGAAGCTGAAGATCACGAAGATCGAAGCGGCGTAGGCGGGGAGCGTCGCGCCCGGCGGCGACCGGTTCGCCGGTCACCGCCGGACTGGGCCCGGTTCCGTCCAGCATCCTGGATGAGATCGGGACCGGTGCGGCATCGGGTCGCGGCGCGAGCCGAGCGACCCGGGTGGGCCGGATTCGGCGGAAACCCCTGCTTTGCACGCCCTTCGTGCTCGTGCTCCTGCACGACTCCGCGGTGCTTGCGGGAAGGCTTCCGGGCGCCCGCGGCGAACGCGATCTGACGCCGAAGGCCCCGTCTATACTTCTGCATCCGCGCAAACCACAACCCGGAGGGCTGATCGATCGGCAAGCAGGCGCCGAGCAAATGGATTCAGGTCTCCGGGGGCAGCGCATTCCCGGAGGGCGTCCAGGCCGGGAGCCGGCAAGGCCGGGCGATGCCGACAGGTACTTCAGGAAGACAGGACAGGTAACCAGTGTTCGAGCGATTCACGGAGAGGGCCCGACAGGTCGTCGTCCTCGCGCAGGAGGAGGCCCGGACCCTCAAGCACAACTACATCGGCACCGAGCACATCCTGCTCGGGCTGTTGCGCGAGGAGGAGGGGCTCGCCGCCCGCGTCCTCGAGTCCCTCGACATCACCGTCGAGCGCGTCCGCGCCCAGGTCGTGCGGATCGTCGGCTCCGGCGAGGAGGTCACCTCCGGCCAGATCCCGTTCACCCCGCGCGCCAAGAAGGTCCTCGAGCTGGCTCTGCGCGAGGCCCTGTCGCTCGGCCACAACTACATCGGCACCGAGCACATCCTGCTCGGCCTCGTCCGCGAGAACGAGGGCGTCGCCGCCCGCATCCTGCTCGACTTCGACGCCGACTCGGAGAAGATCCGCAACGAGGTGATCCGGATGCTGTCCGGCCCCGGAGGCCGCCGCCAGGGCGGCTCCGGCAGCTCCAGCTCCTCCGCATCCGGCGAGGGCAAGAAGTCGTCGAAGCTGCTCGACCAGTTCGGCCGCAACCTGACCAAGCTCGCCGCCGACGGCAAGCTCGACCCGGTGATCGGCCGCGAGGTCGAGATCGAGCGGATCATGCAGATCCTCTCCCGCCGGACCAAGAACAACCCGGTGCTGCTCGGCGAGCCCGGGGTCGGCAAGACCGCCGTCGTCGAGGGCCTGGCGGCGCGGATCACCAACGGCGAGGTGCCGGAGCTGCTCCGCAACAAGCAGATCTACACGCTCGACCTCGCGGCCCTGGTCGCCGGGTCGAAGTACCGCGGCGAGTTCGAGGAGCGGCTGAAGAAGGTGATGAAGGAGATCACCCAGCGCGGCGACATCATCCTCTTCATCGACGAGCTCCACACCCTCGTCGGCGCCGGCGCCGCCGAGGGCGCGATCGACGCCGCCTCGATCCTCAAGCCGGCGCTCGCCCGCGGCGAGCTGCAGACGATCGGCGCGACGACGCTCGACGAGTACCGCAAGTACCTCGAGCGCGACTCGGCGCTGGAGCGCCGCTTCCAGCAGATCAAGGTCGACCAACCGTCGATCGAGCAGAGCGTGCAGATCCTCGAGGGCCTGCGCGACCGCTACGAGCAGCATCACCGGGTGAAGATCAGCGACGAGGCGCTGTCCGCGGCCGCCGACCTCGCCGACCGCTACATCTCCGAGCGCTTCCTGCCCGACAAGGCGATCGACCTGATCGACGAGGCCGCGTCGCGGCTGCGGATCAAGTCGATGTCGCAGCCGCCCGTCTATCGCGACCTCGAGGAGGAGATCGACGAGACCCGGCGCGCCAAGGAGGCCTCGATCGAGGCCCAGGAGTTCGAGACGGCGGCCAACCTGCGCGACGAGGAGCGCCAGCTCACCGCGAAGAAGCGCGAGCTCGAGGAGGAGTGGAGCTCGGGCGAGGAGGGGACGCGCCCCGTCGTCGGCGAGGAGGAGATCGCCGACATCGTCTCGATGTGGACCGGGATCCCGGTCTTCAAGCTGACCGAGGCCGAGACCAAGAAGCTCGTCCGGATGGAGGAGGAGCTGCACAAGCGCGTCGTCGGCCAGGAGGCCGCGATCACCGCGGTCTCGAAGGCGATCCGCCGCGCCCGCGCCGGCATCAAGGACCCGAAGCGGCCGTCGGGCTCGTTCATCTTCCTCGGCCCCTCCGGGGTCGGCAAGACCGAGCTGGCGCGGACGCTGGCCGAGTTCCTGTTCGGCGACGAGGACTCGATGACCCGGATCGACATGTCCGAGTACATGGAGAAGCACGCGGTCAGCCGCCTCGTCGGCTCGCCCCCCGGCTACGTCGGCTACGACGAGGGCGGGCAGCTCACCGAGGCCGTGCGGCGCAAGCCGTACTGCGTGCTGCTGCTCGACGAGATCGAGAAGGCACACCCCGACGTCTTCAACATCCTCCTCCAGATCCTGGACGACGGTCGCCTGACCGACGCCCAGGGCCGGACCGTGGACTTCCGCAACGCGATCGTGATCATGACGTCGAACGTCGGCGCCCAGGACATCGCCCGCAACACCCCGCTCGGGTTCGCGGTCACCGATGAGACCGGGACGACCTACGACGACATGAAGAAGCGGATCATGGGCGACCTGAAGAAGGTCTTCCGGCCCGAGTTCCTGAACCGGATCGACGAGGTCATCGTCTTCCACAAGCTGACCCGGGACGAGATCAAGGTCATCATCGACCTCCTGATCGGCCGCGTGCGGACGCAGATCTCCGAGCACGAGCTTCAGCTCGACCTGACCGAGGAGGCCAAGGACCTGCTGGTCGAGAAGGGCTGGGACCCGTCGATGGGCGCGCGGCCGTTGCGGCGGGCGATCCAGCGCTACATCGAGGACCCGCTTGCCGACGAGGTGCTGAAGGCCGGCCCGGATTCGATCGCGACCGGGACGACGGTGCTCGTCTCGCGCGACGAAGCCGGCGACGAGGAGGACCAGCCGCTGAAGCTGGAGCTGATCGCGCCGAGCAAGCCGGTCGAGGGCGACGAGAAGCAGCCGGTCGGCGTCGGCGCCAAGGGCTCCGAGAAGGAGGGCCCCGGCGAGGGGTCGTCCGGCGATGAGCCCGCCGCCGACGGGAGCGAGGCGGCGGAGTAGCCGCCGCCGGCCCGGGCGGCCGGCGCTCCGTCCCGGGCGATGAGCCGCTCTCGCGCGGTTGCGGCCGTCGGAGTGCTCGCGGCGCTCGCCGCCAACTACTGGGCGCTCGAGACGCTGCTCGCCGATCGCGCCGACCCGGCGGGGTCGTGGATCAGCGACCTCGGCGCCCGGACCGAGAGCACGGGCCTGATCTTCGACCTGCTGGAGGTCGCATCGGGACTGCTCGTGATCGTTCTCGCCGCGCTCCTGATGCCGATTCTCGGGAGCCGGTCGCGAGCGCTTCGGTGGGGGGTCGTCGCGATCGCCGCGGTCGGTGCCTGCACGGTCATCGACGGCTCGTTCGCGCTGAGCTGCGCGGAGACGCTCGCCGAGCCCTGCAGGCTCAGCTACGACGCCGTCGACCTCGTCCACGGCGGCGAGACGCTCATCGCCATCGCGATCACGATCGCGATGTTCGCCCTGTTCGCGACCGGCCTGCGGGCGGAGCCCGATCCGGGCCTCGGGCGCCTCGGTGTCCGGACCGCCGCCGCCGGCCTCGCCTGGACCGCCTGCAGCGCGCTGATCGGTGCCCAGTACCTGATCGCCGACCTCGCCGACGCCAAGGGGGTCTTCCACCGCGCGGCCCAGGTCGTCTTCGGCCTCTGGCTGATCGCCCTCTCCCTGACCGCAGCGCCGCTCGCGGGCTCGGGGCGGCCCGGCGACGACGCGATACCGGAGTAGGCAGCCGCCGCCGGTCGCGGACGATGGCGCCGCGGTGGGTGCCGGCAGGCGGTGGCCGGTCCGGGCAGCGAGGGGGAATGACCGGACCCCGTTCATCGGTCCACCCCGTATGAGAGTTCGGGGTTGACTGATCCGTTCGTTCCTCCGATTCGCTGCCAGCTGGCAGCGAATCGGCTCGGCGACATCATGCCAAGCGCCGAGTGCGGATGGTTCGCGTTGTAGTCGGCCCGCCACTCCTCGGCGATGAACCGGGCCTCGGCGAGGCTCGAGAACTCCTCGACGTCGAGGACCTCATCGCGGAAGCGGGCGTTGAGCGATTCGATCCAGGGGTTCTGCCAGGGGGCGCCGGGGTCGATGTAGGCGGTTTGCGTGGCCGAGGCCTCGCACCACTCGCGGAGGACGCGGGCGGTCAGCTCGGGGCCGTTGTCGGCGCGCAGGTTCTCGGGCGCTCCGCGCTCGGCGACGAGCTGCTCGAGGACGGCGACGGTCTCGTCCGCGTCGATCGTCCGCTCGCACTCGATCCGAAGCGCCTCGCGGGTGCACTCGTCGACGATGTTCAGGAACTTGAGCTCGCGGCCGTCTGAGGTCGCGTCGTGCTGGAAGTCGAGCGCCCAGACGTGGTTGGGGCGCTCGGCCTTGAGGCGGTTCGCGCCCTCGGCGGTCGAGGTGCCGAGCCGGCGGCGCTTGCGCTTGCGGGCAGGGACCCTGAGGCCCTCCTCGCGCCACAGGCGCTGGATCCGCTTGCGGTTGACCCGCCAGCCCTCGGTCACGAGGTGGCCGTGGGCGCGGCGATAGCCCCACCGGGGGTGATCGGCAGAGACCTTGCGCAGGCGCCGGCGAAGCGCCTCGTCGTCTGGCGCGACCCGTGGCTCATGGCGCTGAGTTGATCGGTGCTGGCCGGCAAGCCGGCACGCCCGACGCTCGGAGAAGCCGAGCCGCTCGCAGAGCATGCGAACGGCCCGGCGCCGCCGGGCCGGGCTCAGAAGTTTCCCTTGGCGATCTCCTTGAGGCCCTGGATGTCGAGCTCCTTGTCGGCGACGATCCGCTTCAAGGTCGCGTTCTCCCGGCGCAGCTCCTTGAGCTCGCGGACGTCCTCGGCCTTCATCCCGCCATATTGGTTGCGCCAGCGGTGGAAGGTGTTCTCCGAGATCTCGAGCGCCTTCGCGACCTCGGGGACCGTCTTGCCCTCGCCGAGCATGCGCTCGGCCTCGCGGAGCTTTGCGATGACCTGGTTGGGGGTGTGGCGCTTGCGCTTCACCGTCTTTGGTTCCTCCTTGCCCATTGTCGTGGGCGGGAAGAACTCTCAGACGGGTCGGACTGATTTCAGGGGGTCGGGCCACCCGAGCCCTGCCCGTTTCAGCGCCCCGTAGAAGCGGAGCCGCAGATCGTGATCATCGAAGTAGCCGCCCGTCTCGCTGGCGAAGACAAGGTCGGCTGGACCGACGAAGCGATCCCGGCGTGAAAGCTCATTGAGCGACCGTGCAGCTTGGTCGATCAGCGGCACGGATCGAACCCGCCCGCTCTTCGGAGCTCGCAGTTCCTTTCGAACCCG
>CAZTGN010000049.1:0-13441 GCA_964613275.1 uncultured Conexibacter sp.
CGTCGAGCAGGAGACGGCGGCGACGTCGTCGAGCAGGGTCCGGTCGGACTCGTGGCCGATCGCCGAGACGACCGGCACCCGCAGCAGCGCAACCGTGCGGCAGAGCGTCTCGTCGCAGAAGGCCCAGAGGTCGGCGAGGCTGCCGCCGCCGCGAGCGACGACTATCACCTGGACCTCGGGAACGGCGGCGAGGTCGCTGAGCGCCCGGGCGATCTGCGGCGCGGCGTGGCGGTCCTGGACGGGCGGGTGGGCGAAGACGGCGCGCCCCGCCCACGAGCGCCGGGCGAGCGCGGCGAGGAGATCGGCCTCGGCGGCGGAGCCGCGGCCGGTGACGATCCCGATCGCGCGCGGGAGCTCCGGCCGCGGCAGTCGCTTCTGCGGCTCGAACAGGCCCTCGGCGCGGAGCCGGCGCCGGAGCTCGGCGAGGCGCGCGAGCAGGTCGCCCTCGCCGGCGAGGCGCAGGCCAGTGCAGCGGAAGCTGAACGAGGGCGAGGCGGTGGCGCTGCCGGGATAGTAGTCGGGCCCGCCCGCGACGACGACCTCGACGCCGTCGCGGACCGCGCCCTCGGGGAGGCCGAGCCGCTCCCAGTCGCTGCGCCACATCGCGCACGGCAGGGCGCCGCGGGCGTCGCGGAGCTCGAAGTAGGCCGACTTGCCGGCGAGGCGCAGGCCGGTGACCTCGCCGATCACCTGGACCCGGGCCACCGTGCGGAGAAAGCCCCGGAGCTTGTCCGCGTAGTCACCGACGGCGAAGGGGCCGGGCAGCTTCGGGCCGCCCCCGGTCGGGGCGGCGGCGCCGGACGGCTGCGGCTCCTCGGACACCACACGAGGATGGCAGGCTCCGACCCCGGCAACGCCGACGCGCCGCCGCTGCCGAGGACGCTCTCACGTGCCGGGGCTCGGCTCGATCGCGGCGGCGGTCGCCGCCTGACCGGATGCCGGAGAGGCGGCGGTCGCTGCTCGGCCGGACGCCGGAGCCACGCCCGTGAGCCCGAGTTGCGATGCTGGAGGCACACGGCAATCGAGTGAAGGGAGATCGGGATGGCAGGGACCGGACACGCGCGGTGGACCGGCGACCTCGAGGGCGGGCAGGGGACGATCGAGAGCGGCAGCGGCGCGCTCGCGGGCGAGTACTCGGCGGCCTCGCGGTTCGCCGACGGCGCCGGCACGAACCCGGAGGAGCTGATCGCGGCCGCACACGCCGGCTGCTTCTCGATGGCGCTCTCCCTGGTTCTCGGCGGGGCGGGCCACACGCCCGACAGCATCGACACCGACGCCCGCGTCCACATCCGCCGCGGCGACGACGGCTTCGAGATCCACAAGATCGAGCTCGAGACCACCGTCTCGGTGCCGGGAATCGACGACGCCCAGCTCCAGCGCCACGCCGCCGCGGCCAAGGAGGGCTGCCCGGTGTCGAAGGCGCTCGCGGCGGTTCCCGAGATCACCCTCGAGGCGCGGCTCGCGGGCTGAGCGGCCGTATCCGATGGGCGCCGGCGAGTCGCGGGGGGACTACCCGCACCTGACCACCCTGCAGACGCGCTGGGCCGACAACGACATCTACGGGCACGTCAACAACGTCGAGTACTACGCGTTCTTCGACACCCTGATCAACCGCTGGCTGATCGAGCAGGGCGGACTCGACATCCACGGCGGCGAGGTGATCGGCGTCTGCGCCGAATCGCACTGCGCCTACCATCGCGGGCTCGCGTTCCCCGACGACGTCGAGGCGGGCCTGCGCGTCGGCGAGCTCGGCGACTCGAGCGTCCGCTACGAGATCGGGCTGTTCTCGCCCGGCGTCGGGGAGGCGGCCGCGACCGGCTGGTTCGTGCACGTCTTCGTCGACGCCGGGACGCGCCGCCCGGCAGCGATGCCCGCGAAGCTGCGCGCGAGCGTCGAGCGCCTGCGGCGGCCGGAGGGGTAGCGGTGCGCATCCGCGGCGCCGTGATCCGCGAGATGGGCGCGGCGGCGCCGTACGCGGGCTCGCGCCCGCTCGAGATCGCCGAGCTCGAGCTCGAGCCGCCGGGACCGGGCGAGCTCCTCGTCCGGGTCCGTGCCGCCGGGCTCTGCCACTCCGACCTCTCCGTGATCGACGGCTCGCGCCCGCGGGTGATGCCGATGGCGCTCGGCCACGAGGCCGCCGGGGAGGTCGTCGCGCCCGGCGAGGGAGTCGAGGGCTTCGCCGCCGGCGACCACGTCGTCCTCGCCTTCGTCCCCGCCTGCGGCGAGTGCCGTCCCTGCCGGGCGGGGCGGGCGGCGCTCTGCGAGCCCGGCGCAGCAGCCAACGCCGCCGGCACGCTGCTGTCGGGAGCCCGACGGCTGTCGGAGCCCGGCGGCGGGGCGATCAACCACCACCTCGGGGTCTCGGCCTTCTGCGACAGCATCGTCGTCTCCGAGCGCTCGGCGGTGAAGGTCGATCCCGACCTGCCGTTCGAGATCGCCGCCCTGTTCGGCTGCGCGGTCCTGACCGGGGTCGGCGCCGCCGTCAACGCGGCCCGGATCGAGCCCGGGCAGAGCGTCGCCGTCCTCGGGCTCGGCGGCGTCGGCCTCTCGGCGCTCCTCGGAGCGGTCCTGAGCGCGGCGGAGCCGATCGTCGCGGTCGACGTCGTCGACGCGAAGCTGGAGCTGGCGCGCGAGCTCGGCGCGACCGACGCGGTCGCCGGCGGTCCGGAAGCAGTAGCCGCGATCCGCGAGCTCACCGGCGGCGGCGCCGACCACGTGATCGAGACGGTCGGCAGCGCCGCTGCCCTCGCCGACGCCTACGCTGCCACCGGTCGCGGCGGGATGACTACGACGGTCGGGCTGCCCGACCCGAGCCAGACGCTGACGATCCCCGCCGTCTCGCTGGTCACCGAGGAGCGGACGCTGCGCGGCTCCTACCTGGGCTCGAGCGTCCCCGCCCGCGACCTCGAGCGGTTCATCGACCTCCACCGCCAGGGGCGGCTGCCGGTCGAGCGCCTGCTCACCCACCGGATCGGGCTCGAGGACGTCAACGAGGGCTTCGACCGGCTCGAGAGCGGCGCCGCGGTGCGGCAGGCCGTCATCTTCGACTGAGGTCCGATCGCCGGTGCTCACCGCCGCCGCCCACACCGGCGCGGCCGCCGGGCGCCCGCTCCCCGCTTGACGGCGCGGCGCCGGTCTGCGACGATAGTTGCATGGTCAACGATCAACGCGGAGCGGAATCGGCAGCGGAATCGGCGGCCCCCCTCCTCCCCGCCGACCTGGCGCTCGGGGCGGTGCACCTGATCGTCACCGACCTCGACCGCTCGACCTCCTTCTACGAGCGCTCGATCGGGCTCCGCCTGCGCGAGCGGGACGGCGATCGGGCCCTGCTCGGTGCCGGCGGCGACGACCTGCTCGTCCTCCACGAGCGTGCGGACGCCCGGCCGGCCGGACGCCACGCCGGGCTCTATCACTTCGCCCTCCTGCACCCCACCCGCGGCGATCTCGGGCGCGCCGCCCGCCGCCTCGCCGAGACCGGGACGCCGATCGAGGGCGCCTCCGACCACGGCATCTCCGAGGCGATCTACCTCTCCGACCCCGACGGCAACGGGATCGAGCTCGCCGCCGACCGCCCCCGCGAGCGCTGGGGCGACCTCCGCGACCCGACGACGATCGGTCCCGCCCCGCTCGACCTGCCGGGCCTGATCGCCGCGGTCGCCGTTGAGGAGCTGCCCGCTCACGCCGACCCGGGACTCCGGGTCGGGCACCTCCACCTTCACGTCGGCGACGTCGCCGGCGCGCTCGCCTTCTACCGTGACGTCGTCGGCTTCGAGCTGATGACCGACTTCGGCAGCGCCGCGTTCGTCGCCGCCGGCGGCTACCACCACCACCTCGGGCTCAACAGGTGGAAGGGCCCGGGCGTGCCGCCGGCTCCCGCCGGCGTCGTCGGAATCGAGCGCTGGACCGTCGAGCTCGACGCGACCGCCCTCGCGGCGCTCGCGGAGCGGCTCGCGGCCGCCGGGATCGCGGCGGAGCCCGCCGGCGGGGGATTCCGCGTCCGCGACCCGTGGGACATCGCAACCTCGTTTCAGCCGGCGGGCTAGGCAGGAAGCCGGCCCCCGGCGGCGAACGCCCGTCCCATAACAGGTCCGGCCGGTTGATCGGCGGGACCGTCATATCGAAGGAGCCCTCGATGAGAGGTACCGGACGAGTCATCTTCGCGGCGATCATGCTCTTGATCGTCGGCGCACTGAACGTCATCTACGGGATCGGCGCGCTCGACAACGCCAACATCTTCGTCGGCGACACGCGGCTGGTGTTCAGCGACCTCAGCGGCCTCGGCTGGATCCTGATCATCCTCGGGATCGTTCAGCTGACCGGCGGCTTCTCGCTGATGGCGGGCAACGCCTACGGCCGGGTGATCGGCATCGCCGGAGCGGCGCTCGGCGCGTTCTGGGCGCTGCTGTCGATCGGCGGCACGAACCCGTGGTGGTCGCTAGGCGTCTTCGCGCTCTGCATCTACGTGCTGATGGGGATCATCGAGTACGGCGAGGACGAGCGCGGCGGCGCCGACCGCGTCTGACCCGGCGGGCGGCGGTCGCGCGGCACCCTGCCCGCGCGACCGCCTCCGTCGGATAACGTCGGTCTCCGTGGAGGAGCGGACCACGGACCTGACGCTCGACGAAGCCGGCCAGGGCGACCCCGAGGTCGTCTTCTCGGAGACCCACCGCGCCGAGGCGCTGAGCGCCGCGATCCGCCCCAACGTCGTCGTCCTCTTCGGCGCCACCGGCGACCTCTCCCGCCGCAAGCTCCTCCCCGGACTGCTCAACCTCTCCCAGGCGGGGCTGCTGCCCGACTTCCGGGTGGTCGGCGCCGCCCGCAAGCCGCTCGACGACGACGGCTTCCGCGACTTCGCGCTCGAGGCCTGTGCCGAGTTCGGCCGGCGCGAGTTCGACGACGAGGCGCGGCGCCGCTTCGCCGCCCGGCTCAGCTACGTCAACGTCAAGGCCGGCCCCGAGCCGCTCGCCGCCGCCATCGCCCGGGCCGAGGACGAGCTCGGGCCCGACGCGCAGCGCCTGCTGTACATGAGCGTGCCGCCGGGCGCCGCGCTGGCGCTGGTCTTCCTGGTCGCCGAGGCCGGGCTCGCGGAGGGCTCGCGGATCATCATGGAGAAGCCGTTCGGGACCGACCTCGAGAGCTCGCGGGCGCTCAACGACGCGATCCATCGCGTCTTCGGAGAGCAGCAGGTCTTCCGGATCGACCACTACCTCGGCAAGGAGGCGGCGCAGAACATCCTCGCCCTGCGGTTCGCCAACGGGCTCTTCGAGCCGATCTGGAACCGCCGCCACATCGCCCATGTCCAGATCGACGTCCCCGAGACGCTGTCGGTCGGCTCGCGCGGCGCCTACTACGAGCAGACCGGCGCCTACCGCGACATGGTCGTCACCCACCTGATGCAGATCCTCGCCTTCCTCGCGATGGAGCCCCCGACCCACCTCGATCCCCTCGCGATCACCGAGGAGAAGAACAAGGTGTTCCGCTCGCTGCGCCCGATCGATCCGGCGCTGGTCGTGCGCGGCCAGTACGAGGAGTACCGGTCGGAGCCCGGCGTCGCCCGCGACTCCGGAACCGAGACGCTGATCGGCCTCCGCTGCGAGATCGACAACTGGCGCTGGTCCGACGTGCCCTTCTACCTGCGCACCGGCAAGCGCATGGCCGAGGGCGCGCGGATCATCTCGATCGCGTTCCGGGAGCCGCCGCAGAGCATGTTCCCCCAGGGCTGCGGCGTCGGTGCCTACGGCCCCGACCACCTCACCTTCGACCTCGACGACTACGCGCGCCTGTCGCTCAGCTTCTACGGCAAGCGCCCGGGGCCGACGATGGAGCTCGAGAAGACGTCGATGCAGTTCTCGCGGGCCGAGGCCGACGCCGGCGGCGACTCGCTCGAGGCCTACGAGCGGCTGATCCGCGACGCGATGGCCGGCGACCACACCCTGTTCACGACCGCCGACGGCATCGAGCGCCTCTGGGAGGTCTCGGCGCCGCTGTTGGACGACCCGCCGCCGATCGAGCCCTACTCCTCCTACTCGTGGGGCCCGCGCCCGCTCGTCGACCTGATCGCGCCCGACGCCTGGCGCCTGCCGTTCGCGCGCCGCTGGCGCGGCTGACCGGACCGGATCCTCGAACCTGCGGAAACGTCCTCCGGGGGGACGCTTGCGCTATCTCGGCGGGCGCTCGTGGATGCGATCCTCGAGCCCGAGGTAGGCGCGGATCGCGACCGAGGCGCCGAGGCGGACCGGCTCCGGCGGCCACGGGACCACCCGGCGGTTGACGAACCAGTGGCCGGTGAGCTCGCTGTCGCGCTCGAGGACGAGGTCGCGGATCGTCTGGCCGTTGAGGTGGGTCATCGAGACCCCGTGGCCGATGCAGCCGACGGAGTAGACGGCTCGCGAGTCGCCGAGGTAGCCGATCGCCGGCGTCAGGTCGGTCGTGACCGAGAACGGGCCGCCCCAGCGATGGGTGATCCGCGCGCCGGCCAGCGACGGGAAGAGGTCGCGGACGTGCGCCTCGAGGTGGGCCCAGGCCGCCGGGCCCGAGTCCCGGTCCATGCCGCGGCCGAAGCCGAGGCCGACCGGGCCGCCGCCCATCAGCAGGCGATCGTCGGGGGTGCGGCGGTAGTAGTGGATCAGGTTGCGCGCGTCCTCGACCCCCTCACGGCCCTCCCAGCCGATCGGGGCGAGCTGCTCGGCGCTCAACGGCTCGGTCGCGATCACGTAGGTCCAGGCGGGGATCTGCTTGCGCCGCAGCGCACCCAGCAGGTGCGAGTAGGCGTTCGTCGCGAGGACGAGCCGCTCGGCGGCAACCGACCCGTTCGCGGTGGCGAGCCGGAAGCGGCCCTTGCCCGGCCGCGAGATCGACCGGACCGGGCTCCGCTCGTGGACGCTCGCACCGAGGCCGACGACGACGCGCTTCATCTCGCGGACCAGCTTCAACGGGTTGATGAGGGCGGTCTGCGGCTCCCACCAGGCGCCGCGGTAGTGGTCGGAGCGGACCCGCGCGCGGGCCGCGTCGCGGTCGAGCCACTCGACCCCCTCGATGCCGAGCGAGTGCGCGAGCTCGATCTCGCGGCGGATCCGCCGCTCGTAGGCCGGCGTCGTCGCCATCCGCAGGAAGCCCGGGCGGATGTAGTCGCAGTCGAGCCCCTCCGTGGCGACGAGCTCGCCGACGGTGTCGACGGCCCGCTCCATGTAGCGGTGCGCGGCGAGCGCCCGCTCGCGGCCCTTCATCTTGACCAGCAGGTCGAGGCCGAGGCCGACCACCGTCATCGCGAACGAGCCGTTGCGGCCGCTGGCCCCGTAGCCGACCACCTCGCTCTCGAGCACGACGACCCGCAGCGACGGCTCCGCCTTCAGCAGGTAGTAGGCGGTCGCCATCCCGGTGAAGCCGCCGCCGACGATCGCCACATCGGCCTCGACCGCTCCGGCCAGCGGCACGCTCGGCTCGTAGTCGCCGTAGGTCGCGTGCCAGAGCCCCTTGCCCGAGTAGTCGATCACGGGCTGAGACTATGCCCACCTCCCCGGCCGGGCAGTGAGGCCCCTCACACGGCCGCACGTCGACCCGACGGCCTGCGCTCAGGCTCCGGCGCCCTCGCCGGCCGCTTCGCGCTCGATCATCGCGCGGCTGTCGCGGGTCCTGATCAGCGCCAGGCAGAGGATCAGGCCGACCGCGGCGAAGCCGGCGGCGGCGAGGAACGCCTCCTGGAAGCCCTCGGTCAGCGCCGCCGCCTGCTCGGCCGGCGTCCGCGCGGTGGCGAGCAGCTCGTCGCTGACCGAGTTGGCGATCGTCGCCAGGATCGCGAGCCCGAGCGCGCCGCCGATCTGCTGGGAGGTGTTGATGAGGCCGCTCGCGAGGCCGGACTCGTGCTCGCCGACGCCGGCCACGGCGGCGATCGTGATCGACACGAAGCCGAGGCCGAGGCCGATCGCCGCGAGGACGGAGGGGCCGAGAACGTCGGCGACGTAGCTGCCGTCGGGCGAGATCCGCGACCACCAGACGAGCGCCGCCGTCATCGATACCAGGCCGGCGACGAGCACCGGCTTGAAGCCGATCCTGGTCGTCAGCTGCGAGCTGATCGCGGCCGAGATGATGATCCCGGCCGACAGCGGCAGGTAGGAGAGACCGGCCTTGATCGCCCCGTAGCCGAGCACCTGCTGCATGTAGAGGGAGGCGAAGAAGAACATCGAGAAGAGCGACGCGCCGACGAGGAAGCCGACGGCGTTGGCCCCGGTCAGGGTCGGCAGCCGGAAGATCCGGAACGGGACCAGCGGCGCCGCCGCGCGCTGCTCGATCGCGACGAAGGCGGCGATCAGCGCCGCGGCGATCGCGAGCAGCACGATCGTCTCGCTCGACCCCCAGCCGACCTTCTCGGCGTTGACGATCGCGTAGACGAGCAGCGACAGCCCGGCGGTGATCGTGACCGCGCCCGGCACGTCGAACGAGCGGCTCTCCGCCTCGGAGTGGCTCTCGGCGATCAGGCGCGGAGCGATCAGCGCCGCGGCGAGGCCGATCGGCACGTTCACCCACAGCACCCATTCCCAGCCGAGGCCCTCGGTCAGGACGCCGCCGAGGAGGACGCCGACGGCGCCGCCGGAGCCGGCGACCGCGCCCCAGGCCCCGAGTGCCTTGTTGCGCTCCGCGCCCTCCCGGAACGTGACCGTGATGATCGAGAGCGCCGCCGGCGAGACGATCGCCGCACCCAGGCCCTGGACGGCGCGGGCGATCACGAGCTGGATGTCGTTGGCGGCGAAGCCGCCAGCGAGCGAGGCGAGCGCGAAGACGACGAGCCCGGCCATGAAGACGCGGCGGCGGCCGAGCAGGTCGGCGAGGCGGCCGCCGAGCAGCAGGAAGCCGCCGAACGTGAGCACGTAGGCGTTCACCACCCACGAGAGGTCGTCCTGGGAGAAGTCGAGCGCGGAGCCGATCGTCGGCAGCGCGATGTTCACGATCGAGGCGTCGAGGACGACCATGAACTGGGCGATGCAGAGGAGCGCGAGCGCCCGCCAGCGTCGCGCCTCGTACTCGGCCGAGCCGGTCATATCAGTCGTCCGGGGTCGCGGCGGCGGGCTCGGCCGTGGCGTGCGGGCGGTCCGGCGCGGCCTCGACGTGGAGGCGCGGCAGGATCCGCTCGAGCCGGTCGGGCAGCCACCAGGCGCGCTTGCCGAGCAGCTCCATGATCGCCGGGACGAGGATCGTCCTGATCAGGAACGCGTCGATCGCGACGGCGGCGGCGAGCGCGACGCCGAACAGCTTGATCGTGAGGCTGCCGCCGAGCGCGAACGAGGCGAAGACGCAGACCATGATCGTCGCCGCCGCCGTGATCACCCGGCCGGTCGCGGCGAGCCCGTGGACGACCGCCTCGGACGCATCGCGGCGCCGCTCCCATTCCTCGTGGACCCGCGACATCAGGAAGACCTCGTAGTCCATCGACAGGCCGAAGACGATCGCGAACACCATCACCGGCAGGAACGCGTCGATCGGGGCGGTGCCGTCGAGGCCGATCAGCTCGCCGAGCCATCCCCACTGGAAGACCGCGACGACGACCCCGAACGAGGCGCCGATGCTGAGCAGGTTCATCGCGATCGCCTTCAGCGGCACCAGCAGCGAGCGGAACGCCATCATCAGGAGCAGCGCCGAGAGCAGCACGATGATCGCTATGAACTGGGGCAGCTTGCCGGCGATGTAGGTCGTGAAGTCGTCGTTGACCGCGGTGCCGCCGCCCACGTGGGCGCTCACCCCGAAGCGCCCCTCGACCGGCGGGATCACGTCATCGCGGATCGTCCTGACGAGGTCGCTCGTCGCGTTCTCCTGCGGCGCCGTCGCCGGGAAGACCGTGAACGTGGCGAGATCGCCGGCCTCGTTCGGCACCGGCGCGGTGACCTCGGCGACCCCGGGGACGTCCCTCATCGCCCCCTCGAGCGTCGCTACCGCCCGCTTGCCGGCGGCGGGCGAGCCCTCCGGCGGGATGTCGACGACGACCATCAACGGTCCGTTGAAGCCCGGCCCGAAGCCGTCGGCGAGCAGGTCGTAGGCCTGCCTGGTGCTCGTGTCGGCGGAGTCGGTGCCGGCATCGGCCCAGCCGAGGTCGATCGAGAAGACCGGGACGGCGAGCAGGACGAGCAGCCCGCCGGAGAGCAGCGCCGCCGCCCACGGTCGACGCTGGATCGTCCGGCTCCAACGGGTCCAGGTCCGGCTCTCCTCCTCGGCCTCGCGGCGCGGCTTGGTCCCGGGCACCCGCAGCCGGTCGATGTTCGCGCCGACCTTGCTCAGGATCGCGGGCAGGAGCGTCAGCGCGCCGCCCATCGTCAGCAGCACGGCGAGCGACGCGGCCAGCGCCGGGCCGTAGAGGAAGTCGACTCCGATCGCGAAGAGCCCGAGCAGCGCGACCACGACCGTCGCGCCGGCGAACAGGACGGCCCGGCCGGCCGTGTCGGAGGAGAGCAGGACCGCCTCGCGCGCGTCGAGGCCGTCGCGAAGGCCGTTGCGGAACCGCGTGACGACGAACAGCGCGTAGTCGATCCCGACCGCGAGGCCGATCATCGCCGCCAGCACCGGCGCGAAGTCGGGGGTGTCGAAGACGTGGGTGCCGAGCGTGACCAGGCTCAGGGCGGTCCCGAGGGCGACGATCGCGGTGACGACCGGCATGCTCATCGCCACCACCGAGCCGAACATGACCAGCAGCACGACGATGGCGGCGAGCAGGCCGATCATCTCGGCCGTCCCGCCGGGCTCCTGCTCGACCTGGCGGACCGGGTCGCCGCCGGCCAGCACCCGGAGCCCGTCGCCGTCGGCCTCGTTGATCCGGTCGGCGACCCGCTCGATCGCGCCGGCCGGCACCTCGAAGGCGGACTCGTCGAGGGTGACGATCGCGAACCCGACGGTGCCCTCGGGGGCGATCTGGTCTCTGACCTCGGCGGGAGTGCTGACCGCGGCGACGTGGTCGTAGCCGTCGAGCTCGGCCAGGAGCGAGTCGACGCGCCCGAGGACGGCCGGGTCGTCGACGCCGGAGGGATCGGCGAAGACCACCTGGATCTGGTCACCGGATCGGTCCGGTGCCCGCTCCTCGAGCAGGTTGAGCGCCTTCGTCGAGTCCGAGTCGGGGAGCTGGAAGTTGGTCGAGAACTTCTCGCCGGCGGCGTTCGCCGCCGCCCCGGCGGCGATCAGCGCGACGATCCAGGCGAGGACGGTCAGGCGGCGATGGCGGATGCAGAAGTCGGCGAGCGCTCTCAAGATCGGGCTCCCGCGCGGGGCTTGGGGGAGGAAGCGGAGGGGCGGCTCGGCATGATGCACGATCGCCGCCCGGCCCGCGTTGCCGATCTGTGAATCACGCGATCAGCTTGGCTCATCGGTCGCGGCCGACCCGGCGCGAAGCGGCGAGCGGTGCGCCCCCCGCTGCTAGCGTCCCGGCGGCGAACCTGACCGGCGAGGAGGGATCGAGCGGATGAAGGTGCGGACGAGGATGCGCTTGGGCTGCGGCGCGCTGGCGACGGCCGCGGCGCTGGCGGCGCCGGCCGCGGCGGCGGCGATGGACTGCCCGCTGCCCGGCTCGCCCGGAACCGGGATGAGTGCGTCGGTGGACATCACCGGCCAGCTCGACCCCTCGCGGACCGGCGGCTACCTGCAGATCCCGTTCACCGTCCCGGCCGGGACCAAGGCGATCCAGGTCCGCTACTCCTACGACAACCAGAACGACACCTGCTCGGGGCCCAGCAGCAACACGCTCGACATGGGCGTCTACGAGCCGAAGGCGAGCCCCTCCTCCCCCGTCTTCGAGCAGTCGGATCGGCGCGGCTGGAGCGGCAGCGCGGTCAAGAACCTGGCGATCGCCGAGAACGGGTTCACCGACGAAGCCACCTACGAGGCCAACCGGAAGGCGTTCGTCGACGGCTACACGACCCGCGCCTACGAGCCGGGGCCGATCCCGGCCGGCGAGTGGGCGGTCGAGCTCGGCATCGCCTACGTCGATCCCGCCGACGCCGACGGCATCAGCTACCACGTCGAGGTGAGCACGAGCTCCGACCCGGCCTGGGCCGACGACCCGTTTGCCGCCTCCGGCCCGCCCGATGCGGCGGTCAACTCGACGCCGGGCTGGTACACCGGCGACCTCCACGTCCATGGCGAGCAGGAGCCCGGCAACGCGACGATGAGCGCCACGTTCGCGGCCGCGTTCGGGCCGGGCGGCACCGGGCTCGACTTCGTCACGCTCGTCGACCACAACAACGACGTCGCCCACGACGACATGCAGGCCCGGGCCGACCTCTACCCCGACGACCTCGTGATCCCCGGCACCGAGGTGACGACCTACCGCGGCCACTGGAACGCCCAGGGCAGCTCCGGCTTCGCGGACTTCCGCGGCGGGCCGATCTACACCCCCAGCGCACTCTCCCCGCCGATCCCCGACTCGGCCCTGAACGAGGTCGCGGACGCGGCGCTGCCGAAGGACCAGTTCGGGGCGATCCGGGACGGCGGCGGCTGGACGCAGATCAACCACCCGACGATCTTCAGGGACGCTCCCGCCGTCTGCCGCGGCTGCTTCTGGAACTACCCCGACGAGGAGACCGACTTCTCGATGGTCGACGCAATCGAGATCCAGACCGGGCCGGCCGGGATCCCGCACGCCGGCCCGACGGCGCCGAACCCGTTCACCGCGACCGCGATCGAGTACTACGAGCACGCGCTCGCCGGCGGCGCCCACGTCGCCGCGGTCGGCTCCAGCGACGACCACCAGGCCGGCGGGGCCACGGGCCCGTTCGACTCGGCGGTCGGCGAGGGCGCCACCGTCGTCCACGCCGACGGGTTGAGCGAGGACGCGATCGAGGCGGCCGTCGCGGCCGACCACACCTACGTCAAGCCGTTCGGCCCGTCGGCGCCGGACCTGACGCTCGAGGCCACGAACGAGGACGGCGATCGCGCGATCATCGGCGACTCGCTGTCGGGGCGGTCGCTGCGGTTGACCGCGACCGTCAGCGGTGCCGCCGGCACCGGACGCACCGGCAGCTGGAAGCTGACGCTGCTCCGGGACGGAGCGCCGGTGGAGTCGGTCCCGATTGCCGGCGACGGCATCACCGAGCAGTGGGACGTCAGCGAATCGGGGCGCTACTCGATCGAGCTGACCCGGACCGCGACCGCCGAGTACATCGAGGGCTACACGAGCCCGATCTGGCTCGATCGCACCGCGAATCCCGACAACCGCTTCCAGGTCGGAGACGCGAAGCGGCGATCGGGAGTGACGGTCCTCCCGGTTCAGGTACCCGGACCCGGCCGTCTGCGCCTGAAGGGAGCCAAGATCGCGACCCGCCACGCGAGCCCCGACGGCGCCTCCACGCTCAGGCTCGAGGTCACCCCGGTGCGGCGCAGGACCGTCAGGCGGCTCCAGCGCCGGGGCACGGTCCGCGTCCGGACGCGAATCCGCTACCAGCCGACCGGCGGCGAGGCGCGGGTGCGC
>CAZTGN010000050.1:0-1255 GCA_964613275.1 uncultured Conexibacter sp.
CCGGCCGACGTGACCTCGTCGAGGTGGGAGCGGGCGATCCAGCCGGCGGCGAGCAGCGGCACGAAGGCCGCGATGACGGTGAGGCGGCCGCGTGGGCCGGTGACGAACTGGGCCCGGCGAGGCACCTGCACGGCGCGGCCAGTCTGCCCCAGGGCGGCGATCGCGACCGGGTTCTACGACCTCGGCGCCCCGCTCAGGCGCCGCATGCCCGGGCGCCGGCGCGCGGCTCACGCACGAACGCGTAGGAGGCCGACGGCACCCGCAACGTGCGCGCGCGTACCGGCCTCGGAGCCAGGTCGGTCGTGATCCGACCGGCCCTGCTCGCGCGCAGCCTGCGGCCGTTGAGGAGCACCTCGTCCCCGTGCAGGTCGGGCGCGGTGACGACGTAGGCCCGGGCCCCGCTCCCGCCCGGCCCAACCAAGCGCAGCGTCTCCGCTCCGCTCCGGGACAGGTTGAGGGCGAGAAGCGTGACGCCACCGCTGCGCCCGCCCGGCGTGCAGGCGGCGAAGAGCTTCAGCGTCGACGGCGCCGCCGGGGCGGCGGCGTTCAGCTGCTCGGCCCCCATCAGGCGCTCCCACAGCAGCGTCGCCCAGTAGTCCGGCTCGGGGCGGGTCGTCAGGGCGTCGAGCAATCCGTAGTTGCTGCCCTGGAGCGTCTGTCGCACCAGCACCCCGATCCCGAGCCCGCCGAGCTCCCCGAGCTCGTTGAGGTGGAAGAAGGAGGCGATGAACCGATCCGAGTAGCCGATCTGCCCGCCCGCCGCCACGGTCGACGCCTCGCCCAGCCAGACCGGAGCCCGCGGCTGGTATCGGTCGCGCAGGCCCTGCATGTAGCGGGCCGAGCGCACGACCTGGTCGGTCAGCCACCCGGGGTCGAGGGGATCGGCGGGCACGTGCGGCTCGAGCGGCAGGCGGGTCGAGAAGCCGTTGTAGTAGTGGTAGTTGACGGCGTCGTAGAAGCCCCGCGGCAGCAGCGGCATGATGTCGGCCGCGATCGGCCCGAGCGTGAAGCCGAGCCCCGCTTCACCGTCCGGGTCGGCCGGGGTGAGGAACGTGCCCGGACCGACGAGCTTCACCTTCGGGGCGACGTTCCCCAGGAGGCGCCTGAACCGGATGCTGTCGCGCGCGTAGTCGTCGGCCGTGTAGGTGGCGGGGATCCCGGAGAACCCGAACACGTTCGGCTCGTTGCCGTACTCGGCGACGGCGAGGGGGTAGTCCCTTCTGACGTTGTAGCGGAGGAACTCGCGGGCGTTCGC
>CAZTGN010000050.1:1265-8574 GCA_964613275.1 uncultured Conexibacter sp.
ATGAAACCGAATCCGCCTTCGGCACGCATCATGAGCCAGCGGTATTCGTCGTCCCGGGGCCCGGGGCCGGTGTTGATCCCCACCCACACCTTCAGGTCGAGCCGCTCGGCGAAGCGAATCGCGCCGTCCCACTGCTCCCTGGTGAGAACGCGCTCGTAACCCGGCGGCGGCTCGGTCACGGGCTCTCTGGACATGTCGTAGTAGGTCTTGTTGGCGCCGGTGCCGCTCAGGCGCAGATACGCGGGACGTCCCTGCAGCATCGCGCGGGTCAGCCGGAGCAGCTCGGGCCGATCGAAGTCGTAGGGCGGAAACGGGATCTCGGCCGGAGGCCCGCCGTCGGGGTTCCAGAACTCGCCGCCGACGACCTGATCGATGTCGACCGCGAGCGACATGTACCTGGGGCCGACCTTCGCCGTCGGCCGACCGGCCCGCGCCTCCACGCTCACCGTATCCGCGCTCAGCGCGGCCGCGGCGTCCGCCGGCGCGATGACTGCCGCCGCGATCGCGGCGGCGAGCCACAGCGCCGATCGCTCGAGGAGCACGCCCGACATCCGAGGGCGCCAGCGTATCGCCGGACGGGCGGCGGTCGCGTCCGTCGACCTCATCGGCGAGAGCCCGGCAGCGCGGCCCCCCGATCGCGAGGAGGAGCGGCGTCCTCGGCACCGCGAGCTCGATGCCCGCCCGACGGCTACCCTGGTCCGTGGTGGGTGTCCCGACCGACAGCGCGGCACGGGCTCGCGAGGATGCGGAGCTTCGACGCCAGGCCATGCAGTTGGCCGGCGGCGGACTCGCGCTCGGGGGGTTCGTGCTCGTCGCCCCGCGCCACGCTGCGCGCCTGTTCGGGTTCCCGGCCGCGCACGTCAGCCCCTCGGCGCTGTTGCTCGCCCGCCTGTACGCGATCCGCGAGGCGGCACGGGGCATCCAGCTCACCTGCGAAGCGCGGAGCGAGGAAGGGCCGAGGAAGCTGACCGCGGCGATGAACCTGGCGATCGACGCAACCGATGCTGTCGTCGCGGCGGGGCTTCTGGCACGCCGGCGGGCGCCCCTCCGACCGGCCGTCTCGATCGCCGTCTTCGCCGCCACGATCAGCGCCCTCTGGGCGCGCTTCTACCGCCGCGTGGCGGCGGTGTCGGCGCAGGCCGCCCGGCCGCCCGGGTCGGCGTAGCCCGCCAAGGATCGGGGACGCCGGGGCACGCCCATGCCGACCGGCGGCGTCAGTGCCCGGAGGGCGGTGCCGCGCTCGACGCGGCGCAGCTTCCCGGCGCCGGCTCAGGCCGCCCGCGCGCGGGCGGCCTGCCGGACGAGGTGGTCGCGCTCGGCGACGTTCGTGGCGCGGCGGGCGGCATCCGCGTAAGCCGCGGCGGCGGCGGAGAGGTCGCCGCCGAGCTCGTGCAGGTGGGCGCGGACGGCGTGCCACCGGTGCCGCTCGCCGATCACCTCGCGCAGCCGGTGCGTCTCCCCGAGCCCGGCGGCGGCGCCGTGGACGTGCCCGACCGCGACCGCGCGGTTGAGCACCGCGGCGGGATCCTGGCGCACCGGATCCGCCGACAGGGAGACGAGGTCGTCGTACCAGGCGAGGATCTGGGGCCAGTCGGTCTCCTCGGCGTTCGCCGCGTCGTCGTGGAGGGCGGCGATGGCGGCCTCGATCTGGTAGCGGCCCGGAGGTCGTTCCTCGCCCTGCATCGCGAGCGCCGACTGCAGGACTCGCACGCCCTCGGCGATCTCGCGCCCGTCCCACAGGTCACGGTCCTGCCTGTCCAACGGGACGATCCGGCCCTCGGCATCGATCCGGGCCGGCAGCCGGGCATGGTTGAGGAGCATCAGCGCGAGGAGCCCGCGCGCCTCGGGCTCCTCCGTCGCGAGGGTGAGCTGGCGGGTGAGACGGATCGCCTCCCGGGCGAGATCGACCCGGCCGGTGTGTCCGGCCGTGTAGATCAGGTAGAGGACGCGCAGCACGACGGCGAGGTCGCCGGGCCGCCCCAGCGAGCGCCCCCGCAGGGCGCTCTTGGCGCGGCTGATCCGCTGCGCCATCGTCGCCTCGGGGACGTAGAAGGCGTCGGCGATCTCGCGCGTGGTCAGCCCGCCGACGGCGCGCAGGGTCAGCGCCACCTGGGATGCGGGCGTGAGGTCGGGGTGACAGCAGCAGAAGAGCACGAACAGGGTGTCGTCGCCCGGCTCGGCGCCGGCGGGCTGCGGCTCCGCGTATGTGGCCTCCTCGCGGCGCTGACGGGCCTCCGCGCTGCGGCTGGCGTCGATCAGCCGCCGGGTCGCGACCGTGGTCAGCCACGCGCGCGGGTCGCGCGGCGGGTTCTCGGGCCAGGCTCGCAGTGCGTCGAGCAGCGCCTCGCGCAGGGCGTCCTCGGCGGCATCGAAGTCCTCGCCGCGCCGGACGAGGCCCGCGATCACCTGCGGGACGAGGGCGCGCAGCGCGCCCTCGTCCAGTCGCGTCGCGGGCCCTTCGATCACGAGTCGCCTCAGTCCTCCGACGCCGCGTCGGTCATCACCTCACGGACGTCGATCCACTCGTACAGCGCCTCCCCTCCGGGACCCGGCTCGGAGGACACGTACGCGGCGACCTCGAGCGCGCGCTCATGCGAGTCGACGTCGATCATGTACCAGCCGGCCACGAGGTCGCTGGTCTCCGGGTGCGGGCCTTCCGTGGTGACGGGTGCGGCATCCGGTCCGCCCCAGCGCACCCACGTGCGCTCCGGCGTCAGCGCCTGCCCGTCGACGTATTCACCGCTCTCCCGGAGGACGTCGCGGACGTTCCTGAGGAAGGCCAGGTGCGCCTCCACGTCCTCGGGCGCCCATGCGTCCATCGGCGGGAAGGGACGGTATGGCTCGGGGCCGCCGCGGTAGTGCTTGAGCAGCAGGTACTTGGGCATGTCTGGTCTCCTGTCGTCGTGGGCCGCGCCCGTCGCGGCGCCTTTGCCTGTTGAGCGGAGCCGATCAGTGGCTCTCGACATCTTGACCCGGATCCCGCTCCGGCCCGCGATCCGTCGCGACCGTGCCCGCCGGCGGCCGGTCCCGGATCAGCAGCAGAGCCGGCACCAGCCCCCCGACGGCGATCAGGGCGCCGCATCGGACGCAGTCGTCGACGCCGGAGCGGTACCGCAGCAGAGCAAGGAGCAGAGGCTGACGCCCCAGACCGCGGCGCGGTCTGTCGGCAGGACGCCTTGAAACCGATCCGCCGTGGTGGGACGATGGCGGACGAGCGACCGGAGGAGGAAGCGATGGCCGAGATCCCGCAGTGGCGGCTCGCCGGCGATTGGTTCGACGTGTGCAGGTGCAGGGTGCCCTGTGGATGCACATTCGCGCAGGCGCCCGACGAGGGCCGATGCGACGGCATCCTCGCCTGGCACGTCCGCGAGGGCAACTACGGCGACGTCGGGCTCGACGGCATGAACGTCGTGGCCGTCGGGTCGTTCGAGGGGAACATCTGGGCCGGCGAGGCGAAGCCGGCGATGGGGTTCTTCATCGACGAGCAGGCCGACGAGGGCCAGCGGGATGCGATCGCGACGATCTTCGGCGGTGACGCCGGCGGCTGGCCGGCCGGCTTCGCGGAGCTGATCGACGACGTGCGCGGCATCGAGTACGCGCCGATCGAGTTCGAGATCGCCGACGATCTCGGGAGCTGGCGGGTCGAGGTCCCGGGCAAGGCGCGGGGCAGCGCCGAGGCGCTGACCGGCCCGACCAACCCGGACGGGGCGCCCGTGCAGGTCCACAACGCGCCCGGCGCCGAGGTCGGACCGGGGCAGGTCGCCACCTGGGCGACTGCCCGCGAGGACGAGGTCGAGGCGTTCGGGTTCAAATGGAGCTGGCCGGGCCGCTCGAGCAAGCACTTCCCGTTCGACTGGTCGGGGCCGGACGAGGGCTGAGCTCCCGGAGCGACCGCTAGGGCATCGGATCGGCGGCGCCTGCGCCGCCGCCCATCGACCCGCCGTCCATCGGGCCCTGGTTCATGCCGCCGCCCATCGACCCGCCCATCGACTCGTCGTCGATGCCACCGTCCATCGACCCCCCATCCATCCCCTGCATCGCCTCGGCCGAGCCCGGCACTGTGAGTCCCGGGACGCTCTCCGGCGCGAACGCGATCGCGAGCCCGAGCACGAGCAGCAGCACCGCGATCCCGCGGTTGGCGACCGACTTCCACGGCAGCAGCTTCTCGATCGCGATCAGGGCGGCGATGAACGCCATCCAGCCGAGGCTCATCACGCCGAGCGCGAACAGGGCGGCCATCAGGGCCCAGCAGCAGCCGATGCACCAGCCGCCGTGGACGATCCCCATCCGCAGGCTGCCGATCCGTCCCGCCTGCCAGTGCTGCATCAGGAACGCGAACGGGCTCCGACAGTGACGCAGGCAGACGTCCTTCCAGGGGGTCAGCTGGTAGATCGCCGCCATGCAGACGATCCCGCCGGCCAGGTAGGGGCCGGCGTTGTCCCACGAGAACAGGTCCCCGGTCACGGCCGTGCCGAGCGCGAAGATCGCGTAGCCGATCAGGCCGGCCGCCGTCCAGGCGAGCAGGTAGCCGGCGACGAACAGGGCGCTGGCCCCGGTGACGGCGCCTTCGTCGCGCTCCCGCCGCCCCTCCTGGATCCGCACGTGCATGATCACCATCGGCGCGATCGACGGGAACATCATCGCGGCCATCATCACGACCCAGACGCCGACGAAGAACCCGAGCGTCCCGGGGTCGGTGCCGGGTCCGGCGTCCATCCCGTCCATCTGCTCGCCGGCGATCGCCCAGGCCACGGCTGCGAGCGCGACCAGCAGCACGATCAGCCCGATCTGGACCAGTCCCGAAAGCGCGGGGAGCCGGCGGATCGATGCCGATTCCATCACCGCTGCGGCACGCCGGTGGCGGCGCTCAGGCCGCCCAGGCGAACTCCGACGCCGAGAACCCGGCCTTCGCCTCGTACTGGATCCCGAAGGCGTTGACGCTCGAGCGGGTGGCGCGTGAGACGGTGAGCTCGGAGCCGGCCGGATGGAAGATCCCGGTGATCTTCGCCGGCTCGCCGGTCTCGACGCCGAACGGAACGATGTCCTCGATCTCGAGGTCGATCTCCTCGCCGATCTTGACCGAATGGGTGAGGCCGTCCTCGCGAACCTCGATCGGCAGCCGCTGGAGGCCGAGGTCCTCGCCCACGAGCGGCCCGAGGGCCTCCATCGGCCCCCCGAGCGCGCCCGAGAAGACGCCGCCGAGCTTCTCCGCCTGCTCGTCGGAGGCCTCGGCGTCGATGACGACACCGAGACGCCAGTTCCCCTCGCTCATCACCTTCGGGGTGTCGGCAACCGCGGCCACGGTCAGCCCGCCCACGTCGGTCCCCTCCACCTCCCCGCTCTTGACGTTGAAGACGAGGACGACCTTGCAGCGGTCCTTGGTGGCTCCAAGCGAGAGCGATGCCGTACAGGGACAGACCACGTCGCACGAGCAGCTCTCGAAGTACGAGCCGGCCAGATTCCAGGACATATCGCCTCCTCCAGACGGGGGACCCGGATCACGTTCGACTCTACCCGCGGGGTGGACGAGGGTCAACCGCTTCGCAGGTTGCTTCTCGCAGGCTGGACAACTTGCGTTGTTGGCGCGTTGTGCCGCTGTTAGGTTCGCGCCATGGAGGTGCCCGAGACGCGCTACGCCCGCAGCGGCGAGATCGCGATCGCCTACCAGGTCCACGGGAGCGGCGAGCACGACATCCTGCTGTCGGGGTCGACCGCCTCGAACATCGAGACGGTCTGGGAGCTGCCCGAGGCGGTGCGGCTGTTCGAGCGGCTCGGGCGGTTCGCGCGCGTGATCCGCTACGACCGCCGCGACTCCGGGGTCTCCGACCCGATCAAGGACGACCTGACGATCGAGGCCCACGCAGCGGACGCGCTCGCCGTGATGGACCTGGCCGGCGCCGAGCGGCCGGTGCTGCTCGGCGGCACGGAGGGAGCGCGCTCGCTGGCGGTGCTGGCGGCGACCCGCCCCGAGCGGATCGCCTCGCTGGTCGCGACGTCGCCGTCGGTGCGCGGCGCGGCGGCGACGTCGGCGGAGATGGCGGACCGATTGGCGGCCAGCTTGAGCGACCCCGAGGACTACCCGTATCCGGTGCTCGACATCTTCGCGCCAGACTGGGCCGAGGACCCGGTTCGCCGTGAGCGGCTCGCGCGCTACATGCGCACGTCCAGCACGCCGCGGCAGGCGCAGCGGCTCCTGAGGATGTCGCTGAGCAGCGACGTCGCCGACGTGCTGCCGCTCGTGCAGGCCCCGACGCTCGTCCTCCGCCCCCGCGATCTGCTGTTCCCCGCCGAGGACGCGGTCCGCGAGTTCGCGGACCTGATCCCGGGCGCAACGTTGCGGGAGATGCCGGGCTCGGCGAGCCTCATCTATGCGCTCGACCCCGATCACCTCGCCGACCAGGTCGAGGAGTTCGTAACCGGAACCGCGCCGGCCCGGCCGACCGCGCGCGTCCTCGCCACCGTTCTCTTCACCGACCTCGTCGCGTCGACCGAGCGGGCCGAGCATCTCGGCGATGCCGCCTGGACGCGGACGCTGGAGCGTCATCAAGCGGCAGCGAAGCGAGCGGTCGACGCGCACGGCGGCGAGCTCGTGAAGACGACCGGCGACGGCATCCTCGCGCTCTTCACCGGCCCGGCTCAGGGCGTCCGCTGCGCGGAGCAGATCATCGCCGGGGCGGGAGCCGACGGGCTCGAGGTGCGGACCGGCCTCCACACCGGCGAGGTCGAGCGCGGCGACGACGTCGCCGGCCTCGCCGTCCACCTCGCGTCGCGGATCATGAGCGCCGCCGGCTCCGGCGAGATCCTCGTCTCACGCACCGTCCACGACCTCGTCATCGGCAGCGAGCTCTCGTTCTCCGATCGCGGCGAGCACGAGCTCAAGGGCATATCCGATCCCTGGCGGCTCTACGCAGTCAGCTGACCACAAGCCGCAGCGTCAGTCGACCGCCACCCGCTTGGAGCTGTCGCGAAGGCAGACGAAGATCGTGCCGCTCGCCAACAACATCGCGAATCTGGCAGGCGGTCTCGCGCGCCGTCTTGCAGAGGCCCGGCGAGCGGCGTGCTACCCCTGGAGGCTCTTGATGTACTCGACCAGGGCGGTGAGGTCCTGCTCGGAGATCTTGCCCTCGAAGGCGGGCATGCTCGGGCTGTAGCCGGCGGTGATCTGGGCGCCGGGATCGAGGATCGACTCCTTCAGGTAGGCGTCGTTGACCTTCGTGGTCTCACCGCTGTCGAGCTCGACCTCGGTCCCGTAGGACCCGGCCCACGTCGGCCCGGCGCTGGTCGATCCGTCGATGGTGTGACAGGCGGT
>CAZTGN010000050.1:8584-13431 GCA_964613275.1 uncultured Conexibacter sp.
TGCGAGGAAGCGACCGCCTCGCCCTGCTCGGCGAGGGCCGCATCCACCTTCACGGGGGTCACGTTCCCGCCGGCGCTCGTCGGCGCCTCGTCGCCCGACGCGAACCAGCCCACCGCGAACACCGCTCCGAGGCCGACCAGCAGCGCAGCCGCGATCCAGGTCATCCGGTTCATCGACTCGTGCGGCTCGCCGCCGCGGTCGCGCGCGAAGCGGTCCTCGGGACCATCACGCTCAAGCCCTCCGGTATGTGCGCATCGACTGGTAGGGACGTACCAGATAGCGGAGCGGGATCGTCCAGACGTGAACGAGCTTCGTGAACGGGAAATAGCCGATGAAGACCATCCCGAGGATGATGTGCAGCTTGGTGATCAGCGGCAGCCCGGCCATCTCGCCGACCTCGGGCGAGAGGGTGATGATGTCTCTGGCCCAGGGGGCGACCGTCAACGACAGCCCGAACGTCTTGTCCACGATCACCGGGTAGAGGCCGAGGATCACGATCACGATCAGCAGGATGAGCACGAGGTAGTCATCGACCCGGCTCACCGCCCGCATCTCGGGGACGACGAAGCGCCTGATCAGGGCGAGCGTGACGCCGTAGAGCGTGAACAGGCCCGCGAACAGGCCGATCCAGTGGAAGGCGTCGATCCACGACGTCGACATGGCGAGGCCGCCGATCAACCCCATGATGTGGGCGACGAACAGGGTGATGATCCCCCAGTGGAAGGTGGTCGACGCGATTCCGATCGAGGGCCGCTCGAGGAAGCCGCTCGCGCGGGTGGTGAAGGCGAACCCGCCGCGCCGGCGCCGGATGATCGGCACGACGATGAACAGGGTCAGCGCGACGTAGGGCAATACGATGAAGAAGAACTCGTTCATGTCCGTGGCCTCCTGGGCATCGGGCGCCGCTCGGGGCTGGCCCGCCTCAGTCGATCGTCACCACCTTCGCGAGTCGGCCGGTCGGCTCCGTCGGCTCGACGTCGTCACCGGCGGTCTCCAGCTCCAGGCAGAGCAGCAGCGCCTGCGCGAGCCGGCCGTAGATCGACCCGGTCTCGTCGATGCGTTCGGCGAAGGTGCGCATCCCGGGCAGCATCAGGCGCTCGATGAAGCGCTTCCGCAGCGCGACATCCTCGTCCTCGCAGTCGCAGCTCAGGGCGAGGAACTCGACCATCGCCGGCAGGTAGTCGGGGAGCTCGCCGCTGATCTCGAAGCCGAAGTGGCGATAGACGTTGCCGATCTCGAGCATGAACTGGTTGCGGTCGGAGACCCCGGCGGCGCTGCAGGTCGCCGGCTCGGGGAACTGGTGGGCACCCAGGTAGAGGGGGCAGCGCGGGTTGAGCTCGAGCAGCTCGAGGTAGGCCTCGGGGTCCACCGAGTCGCGCTCCCGCCAGAAGGCCCACAGGTGCTCGGCGGCGCGGTGGTCGACCCGGTCCGCGGCGGCTGCGGCGGCTGCGGCCGCGGCGGCGTCGGCGGCGTCGGCGTCGATCTCCTCCGGATACAGGAGCCACTCGGCGATCGCTCCGTAGGTGGCCGCCAGCGCCGCGGCCTCCGGCTCCGCGCTCATCCGCCCTCACCCCCCTGCCCGGCGTGCTCCCCGTAGTGGCCGACCTCGGGGAGCGTGGCTCCTCCGTCGGCGTGGGGGGCGGCGTGGAAGTGCTCCCTCCGCTTCATCCCCGCTTCCGGCGCCATCTCGTCGAAGCCCATGAACCCGCGCTCGATGAACGGGTCCAGCTCAGCTTCCTCGCGCCGCGTGGTCGGGATCACGAAACGCTCGTCGTAGAAGGCCAGCGCGAGCAGCCGGTACATCTCGTCGGCTGTCTGCTCGTCGATGCCGGCCTCGCTCAGCGCGCGGCTGTCGGGCTTTCCTTCGACCGCCTCGGAGCGCTTGTGCCGGCGCAGCGCCAACAACCGGACCAGCGCCCGCTTGACCTCGCCCTCGTTGCCGGCGGCGAACATCTCCGCGAGGTAGCGGATCGGGACCCGGAACTCGTCGAGGGCCGGCAGCCAGTCGCCGTCGGAGGTCCAGCAGCCGTTGTCGTCGAGCAGCGTGACCATCGGGCTCTCCGGCGGGACGTAGAAGAGCGAGGGCAGGGTTCGGTACTCGGGGTGGAGGGGCAGGGCGATCTCCCACTCCTTGACCATCTTGTAGACGGGTGAGCGTCGGCAGGCGTCGAGCCACGCGGCGCTGATGCCCTGGCTCTCGGCGTTGGCCACCACCGCCGGGTCGTTGGGATCGAGGATCAGCTCCCGCTGGGCGGCGACCAGCTCGTCCTCGGGGCGGCTCGCGATCTCGGCGACCCGGTCCATGTCATAGAGGATCGGGCCCAGGTAGCGGATCCGCCCCGGGCAGGCCTTGAAGCAGGCGGGGGGCTGACCCGTCTCGATCCGCGGGTAGCAGAGGATGCACTTCTCCATCTTCCCCGAGCGCCAGTTGTAGTAGGTCTTCTTGTAGGGGCAGGAGGTGACGCAGTAGCGCCATGCCCGGCAGACGTCCTGGTCGATGAGGACGATCCCGTCCTCGTCCCGCTTGTACGCGGCGCCGCTCGGGCACGCCCCCACGCAGCCGGGGTTCATGCAGTGGTTGCAGATCCGCGGCAGGTAGAAGTAGAAGACCCGCTCGTAGGAGAGCAGCGCGTCGCGCTCCGCGTCGGGGATCGACTTGAAGTTGACGTCGCGACGGCCGGTCTCATGCGTGCCGGCGGCGTTGTCCTCCCAGTTGACCCCCCAGGTGATCGGGATGTCCTCCTCACCGGTGATCAGCGACTTCGGCCGGGCGACCGGCTGTTGGAGCTGCTCCTCGGACGAGTGCAGGTCCTCGTAGGTGTACGTGAATGGGCCCTTGCCGGCATAGTCCTCGAGCCGCGGCATGACCCGGTTGGTGAACAGGCTCAGCATCCCCCCGAGCTTGCTGCGGGCCCGGAGGCGCAGCGGGCGGCTGCGGTTGCCGGTCGTCACCCATCCGCCCTTGTAGCGGTCCTGGTTCTCCCACTCGCGCGGATAGCCGACCCCGGGCTTGGTCTCGACGTTGTTCCACCACATGTACTCCGCGCCCTCGCGGTTGGTCCAGACGTTCTTGCAGGCGACGGTGCAGGTGTTGCACCCCAGGCACTTGTCGAGGTTGAACACCATCGCCATCTGTCGCTGTACCTTCATCGCCTCACACCCGGTCGATGTGCTTGTCTTGATAGACGGGCTTCTCGTCGGGCCCGAGCGGCATCCGGCGGATCGCGACCGTCATGTCGCGCTCGGCCGGGCTGGTCCCCCAGTAGTTGAGGCCGTAGGTGAACTGGCCGTAGCCGCCGACCATGTAGGAGGGGTTCTGCTGGATGCGGCTGGTCGAGTTGGAGTTGCCGCCGCGCAGGTCGCTCGCCCCTCGGGCGCGGGCGAGCTTCGAGAACGGAACGTTGAGGTTCCGTTCCGACATGTGGTACATGATCGCCGTGTCCTGTGGGACCTGCTGGCTGACGGCGGCTCGGGCGACGATGATCCCGGTCTCGCTGTAGGCCTCGAGCCAGTCGTTGTCGGCGATTCCCAGATCGGCTGCGTCCACGGGGTTTAGCCAGACCACCTGACCGCCGCGGAACAGCCGCTGCATCCACAGGTTGTCCCAGAAGTTCGAGTGGATGGTCCACTTCCCGTGCGGGGTGAGGAAGCGGAAGACCCTCGACCCCGGCTCCAACCGATTGCGGTCGACGATCCCGGTGGCGGTCGTGTCGATCGGCGGCTTGTAGACCGGCAGGCCCTCGCCGAGGTCGCGGTAGAGGCTGTGGTCGAGGTAGAGGTCGATCCGGCCCGAGAGGGTGCGGAAGGGAACCAGGTGCTCGATGTTCACCGTCCACGGCGAGTAGGTCCGCCCGCTCGTCTCCAGCCCCGACCAGTGCGGCGACGTGAGCACCCGCCGCGGCTGGGCGATGAGGTCCTGGTAGTGGAAGATGGCGTCCCGCTCCCCCTCGACGATCCCGGTCAGGTCGAGGCCGGTCTTTTCCTCGAGCGCCTCCCAGGCCAGGTGGGCCACCTCGCCGTTGGTCTCCGGCGACATCTGCAGGATCGCCTCGGCGACCTGCTCGTCGCTCTCCAGCGACGGGCGCCCGGCGCGGGCGCCGATCCGGGGGTCGCTCTTCAACTCCACGTAGACCGGGGGGTTGTCGAAGTCGATGCCCTTGGCGCCGTACCCGGTCGCGGCCAGCGGCCCGAGGCTGACGTAGCGCTCATAGACCTGGCGGTAGTCGCGCTCGACCACCTGGATGTGGGGCATCGTCCGGCCGGGGACCATCTCGGCCTCGCCACGCTTCCAGTCGCGGACCCTCCCCTCCGGCTGCGCGTACTCGTCGGGCGTGTCGGTCATCAGCGGGCTCAGCACCAGGTCCCGGACCGGCGTCGGGAAGTGCTTCTCGGCCATCGCCGAGAACTTCTCGGCGATCAGCTTGAAGGCATCCCAGTCCGGCTTCGTCTCCCAGGGCGGGTCGTGAGCGGCTGAGAACGGATGGATGAACGTGTGCAGGTCGGTGACCGTGATGTCCGACTTCTCGTACCAGTGGGCGGCGGGGAGCACGACGTCGGCGTAGTTGGCGCTCGAGATCATCCGCAGCTCGACGTCGACGAGGAGGTCGAGCTTCCCCTCCGGAGCCTCGCCGTCCCGCCACTCGACCTCCTCGACCATCCCCTCCGCGGCGGTCGGCTCGCTGAGCACGTTGTGGTGGGTGCCCAGCAGGTGGCGGAGGGCGAGCATGTGCCCGCGCATGCTGGTGCCGATCAGGTTGCCACGCCAGACCATCAGGCAACGGGGGAAGTTCTCCGGATCGTCGGGATCCTCGACGGCGAACCGGAGCTCGCCCGAGCGGATCCGCTCG
>CAZTGN010000051.1:0-13267 GCA_964613275.1 uncultured Conexibacter sp.
ACGCGGCCGAGGTCGTCCGCGACGACCTCGTCCATGGCGCTCTCGACCGACGCGGTGCCGGCCTGCTCGAACGTCGCGTCGGGGTTGGCCACGGCGACGCGGTCGATCTCGCGACCGAGCGCCGTCGCCTTGCCCGCCGCGTGGTCGGGGTCGCCGCGCAGCTTGACCTGCACCAGCCGGGCCTGGCCGCCGTTGGCGGCGAGCTCCGGCGCGGTGGGGTCGGAGATCGAGGCGACGACACGCGAATCCGCGAGCCTCGCCGCCAGCGCATCGGCAGCCGCGGCGGTCCTCGCGCCATCGGCCGAGGTGATCAGCACCGATTCGACCGCGGGATCGGCGAGGCCGGCGCCGGCCAGCGCCCGGTCGGCGTCGCCGGACTCGCCGACGCCGGCGGCGGTGCTGCTCAGCTGCTTCGTGCCGGTCATCGAGCCGGCCGCAACGAGCCCGACGATCAGGACGAGCCAAAGCGCGATCGCCGTCTTCGGGCGCCGCCCGGAGGCGCGGGCGGCGCGCTGGACGAGGCCCGCGAGACCGCGGGCCGGAGGGGACAGGGACTGGAACTGTTCGCTGCGTTTGCTCATGCGGGCCAACCTAGGCCCGCGAATACCGCATTCCCATGGGGATGCTCCCCATCTCAGCCCGCGTCGTCCCCCGTCCCGGTGGTGGGGTTGTCCCCCGCCCCCGCCGCCAGGACGGTCGGGCTTGCCCTGCGGCAGGGTCGTGCGGAGTGCTCCGCGGGACACTGCCGCGGAACATCCGGAACCGATGCCTTAGTAGGTGCCGCCGAGCTTGCGGTGATCCCAGGTCGCGACGCGGACCGGGTGGAAGTGGATCGCGACCCGCTTCGGCGCCTGGGCGCGGAGGGCGGCCGCCGCGTCGCCCTCGATCGAGTCGATCCCCTCGGCGTAGCGGATCGTCAGCTCGGCCCCGAACTCGTAGACGCGGTCGGGGTCGCGGATCAGCTCCGCCTCGGCTTCGATCTGGACGCCGCGCAGCTCGCCGTACTCGACGCCTGCCTCGACCAGCAGCGTGCAGCGCGGGTCGCGCTCGAGGTTTCTCACCTTCTGCGACTTCGCGAAGGTCCACGACCAGAGATCGCCGTCGCGGACCGTGTACCAGAGCGGCATCGAGTGCGGCCAGCCGCGCGGTCCGTTCGTCGTGCAGACGACGATCCGCTCGGCCTCGAGCAGCTCGAGCTGCTCGTCCGGGCTGAGCTTGATCAGGTCGCGGCGGTTCATCGCAATGCTCGCTCGAGCTTCTCACGGAACGCCTCCTCGTCGATCGCCGGGAACCTGAACAGCTCCGGCTCGATCGCGGCGAACAGCTCACGGAGCCGCGCCGGGTCGACCAGCCCGGCGTTCAGCATCGCGTCCACATCGGAGCGGTCGGTGTCGAACCCACGCTCGACCTTCGCCAGCGCCTGCGAGTAGAGGTCGTAGTCGAACACCTCGACGTTGCCCGTCCGGAACCGGAACCGCGAGCGCTCCCGCCAGCCCGGCAGCTCCGGCAGGAAGTCAGCCGGGGTCGCGAATTCGATGTTCGTCTGCAGGCGCTCCTTCAGCCTCGGGATCTGTCTCATCACCTGCTCGGACTCGGGCTCGATCCGGAGATCGACGTCGACCGTCGAGGCCCGCCAGCCCTCGAGGACCGCAGTCGCCCCACCGACCAGGAAGACCCTGCTGCCGCGCGGCGCGATCCGCCCGAGCTCCTCGGCCAGGCGCCTGATCCGCTCCGCGTCAGCGAGCTCGCGCACCTTCGAGCGCACGGGCGAAGCTGTCGACCCGCCGCAGGATCGCGTTGTAGCGGGAGTGCGGATCGGGATCATCGGCAAGCAGACGGTAGAGGTCGTGTCCGGGCTCGCCGGCGCCGGGCTCGCGCTGCGGGACCGTCAGGCCGCCCGACCGCAGCCGTGTTGCCGCAACCTGGACGGCAGCCCCTTCCGCGGTTTGGTGGCCGGCGTCGAGATCGGCCAGGCCCTTGAGCACGATCTCTGCCCCCGGCAGGGCGATCAGGTCTTCGCGGGCGGCGTTCACGCTCCGATCGTAGGCCCTCACGCCGATGGCGAAGCGCGAACCGATCTCGAGCCGGGGCGGCTCAGGGCTCGAGGTCGCCCGGCAGCCGGCCCTCGTCGGCGAGCTTCTCGAGATGGGCCCGCATCGCCAGCGCCGCGGCCGGCCGCATCGCGGCCGGGACGTCCGACCAGGCGGCGTCGAGGAGCTCGTCCTCGCCGCGCCGGCCCGACTCGAGCGCGGCGACGAGCAGCCGCTCGCGCTCGCGGCGGTGGGCGGCGTACTCGGCGATCTTCGCGGCCGGGTCGGTGATCCACTCGCCGTGGCCGGGGCAGAGCAGCGCGGCGCCGCGGCCGGCGAGCGTGTCGAGCGAGCGCATGTAGTCGGCCAGCGAGCCGCCGCCGGCCGCGGGCGGCACGATCGTCGAGCCCTCGCCGAGGACGAGATCACCGCAGAAGCAGACCTCGCCGAGCACGTAGGCGACGTGGTCGGACGCATGGCCGGGGGTGGGTACGACCTCGAACGGCCCGACCCGCTCCGCGGCGGGAGCGGGCGGCATCGGGACCGGCTCGGTGGCGAGGATGGCCGCGAGGTCGTCGAAGCCGGACTCGTTGCCCACCACGACTTCGGCGCCGAGCATCCCGCAGCCGGCGTTGTGGTCGGAATGCGAGTGGGTGAGCAGCACCCCGGCGATCCCGCCCCGGGTCTCGCCGACCTCGCGGACGAGCTCGATGTGACCCTCGTCGGCCGGGCCCGGGTCGATCACCCAGGCCGGCGCGCTGCCGACGACGTAGGTGTTCGTCCCGGTCAGCGTCATCGGCCCCGGGTTGCCGGCGCGGACGCGGACGATCGCGGGGTGGCCGGGAGCCTCGGCCGCCGGCTCCTCCACCCCGCCCCTCAGGCCTTCTCGGTGACCGCGGCGAGAACCGCCTCGCGAGCGTCGTCGGGCTCGAGGACGACCATGTCGCCGGCGCCCTTCAACACCTCGCGGACGAGCCAGGAGATCCCGGCGAACGGCATCTCGATGATCAGGGAGTCGTCGGCGAGCTCCTCGACGACGGTGCGCTCCTCCCGCACCCAGCGAGCCCGCTCGGGCGAGACCCAGACGCGGGCGAGGCGGGCGTCCTCGGGCTCGCCGGCGGTGAGCCAGCGCTGCCCGGCGAGCTGCTCGTCGACGGCCGGGTCGGGCTCGAAGCGCTCGCCGGTCGGCTCCGCCTCCTTCGTCCGGTCGAGCCGGAAGTGGCGGACGGCGCCGCGCTTGCGGTCACGGCAGCCCACGTACCAGCCGTCGGCTCCGCGAGCGAGCCGGTAGGGCTCGATCTCGCGAGCCGTGAACTGGTCCTCGTTCTCCTTGTAGTAGTTGATCCGCAGCACCGAGCGGGTGGCGATCGCGTCGTTGACCGCGCTGACGATCTCGGGCTCGTCACGCTCGATCGTGATCTGCAGGCCCTCCTCGGAGGGATCGTGGCCGAGCGCCGCGACGATCTTCTCGCGGGCCGTGTCGAGACCGACCTGCGGGAGATGGTCGCCGAACAGGTCGATCGCGGCCACCAATGCCTTCGCCTCGAGCGGCAACAGCCGGGCCGGACGGGCGAAGCTGTCGCCGTAGGCCTCGGGGTCGACCTCGATCTCCTCGCCGGCGACCTCGGCGTAGAGGACGTAGGTGCCGCCGCCGAAGTTGACGACGTTGAGGACGTCGATGTCGCTGGCCAGCTCCTTGACCGAGATCCCGAGCTCCTCGCAGACATCGGCCGTGAGCAGCCGCCGGTCATTGCGGGCGGAGTCGATCAGCATTCCCGCGAGGGTGACCAGGCGGGCGAAGCGCTCCGGCCTGATCACGGTCTCGGCCTTGCCGTTCGCCCGACCGCTGCGGTCGACGGCGGCGGACCGGCGAGCCCGCGGCTTCGCCGTCTCGAAGTCCCTCGAGTGGCGCTCGCGCAGGAGCGTCCGGCGCTCCTCCGCCTCGGCGGCGAGCTCCGGCGGCTCGAGCACGGTCGCGTTGCGCCGCCAGCCGAGCAGCCAGGCGACGAGCTGGCGCGAGGAGGAGAACTCGGTCTCGAAGACGGAGCCCTTGCCGCGCTTGCGATCGCCGTTGGCGGCCGGCTCGATGTCGCCGTACTCGCCGTACTCGCGCTCGACGAGCCAGTCGATCCGGTCGCGGAGGAAGATCCGCGCCCGACCCTCGGTCGCGCCCATCTGCCAGTCGGCGCGCGAGGCGTAGTCGCGGCGGTCGAAGTCGCCGGGCGGGCTGAAGTCGTGCTCGGCCTTGCTCGCGTAGGAGACCTTGCCCTGGATCCGCGAGAGCCTGAACACCCGCACCGCGTCGCGTTCGTGGGCGTAGCCGATCAGATAGAACTGGCCGGAGCGGAAGACCAGGTGGTAGGGATCCACCTTGCGGTCCATCGTCGCATCCCGCTCCATCGTGTAGTAGCTGAACTGGATCGTCTTCCGGCGCGAGATGGCGGTCTCGATCTTGGCGAGGCGCTGGGAGAGCTCGCGGCCGCCGGCGGAAGCGGTCATCGCCATCTCGATCGGGGCGTCGGCGTCGGCGCCGAGCGGGCTCTTGCGCCCCCAGGAGACCTGCTGCAGCGCCAGCCGCAGCGGCTCGGCGTAGGCGAACCGGCCGTCGAGGAGGGCCAGCGCCGTCCGCAGCGCCGCGAGCTCCCCATCGGTGAACTCGATCGCCGGCAGGTAGTAGTTCTCGGGCGGCAACGCGTAGAGCTCCGATTCGAGGAACCCCTCGCTCGGCCTGTCGACCTTGAGCGCTATCCCGAGGCTCTCGAGCTCGGCCCGGTCGGCGTAGAAACGGCGCGCGAAGGCATCCTCGTTCATCGAGCTGTAGCCCTCGACCTCCTGCTTGATCTCGAGCGCCGAGACCGGTCGCCGGTTCGCCATCAGGAAGGAGATCAGGGAGAGCTGGCGGATCAGCTTCTCTGTGTCCTTGGCCACGATCCGCAGGATAGATGCCGCCGTCGGGCCCACCGCGGCGCCAAGCGCAGGATTTGCGCACTTTGCGCCCTCCGGTGCGGCTCTCGTGACGCCCTCCGACCCGGCGACCGGCTAGATTCGCGCGACGATGGCCGAGACCCTCGCCCGCAGCCTGATCCGCCTGATCGTCACGGTCGCGATCCTCGCCGCCGTCTACTTCTTCCTGGTCCGGCCGATCCTCGACACGACCAGCGACACGATCGACCGCGCCTTCGACGGCTTCGACGGGATCGAGAGCTCGATCGACAACGCGTTCGACGACGCCGGCGTCGATCCGCCGAACCTGAGCGGCGTCGGCAGGACGGACGGCGAGCGCGTGCTCGCCTGCGTCAAGCGCGTCCAGCCGGACGTGACGAGGATGCAGCGCTGCGCCGAACGCTTCACGAAGTAGGCCCGGCGGCCCGGCGGCTTCAGCGGGTCGCGGCGCGCCGCTCCCGGTAGCTGCGGTTCTTCTCGCGGTTGCCGCAGACCTCCATCGAGCACCAGTGGCCACCGCGGTTCTTGGAGGCGTCGTAGAAGGCCCAGCGGCAGCCGTCGGCGGCGCAGATCTTCAGCCGCTCCCAGGTGCCGTCGATCTGGGCCTGCAGGACGATGCCGACCACCTGCGCGATGAGCGCGTCGACGCTCGCCGCGGGGGCCAGATCGAGCCCGATCCGGCCGCCGCGATCGACGACGACCGGGACCGGGTGGCCGGCGGCGATGGCGGCGAGGCGCTCGTTGGCGGCCTCGTCCTGCTCGCCGGTCGCGTTGGCGTCGATCAGCGCCCGGACGCAGCGGCGAAGCTCGAGCAGGCGCTCCCGATCGTCCTCGCCGACCTCGATGCCGGCGGCCCCGAACCCGAAACGGAGCAGCCAGTAGCGGGTGGTCTCGACGTCGAGCAGCAGCTCCCCCTGGTCCTCGGACGGATGCGAGTTGGCCAGCGCCTGCACGGCGATCAGCGGCCCGGGCGCGATCTTGCTCTCGATCCAGCGGCTGAGCCTGGGGACATCCATGGCTCCGATCCTACTAGCTCGTGACCAGCATTTCCACTTGACAGGTCATTATGACCTCTGTAGTCTCTTTGCCGGTCAGTTCCCGAACCGAGAGGTAGTCCCCAAGTGCTCTCCATCGCCACAGCCCAGTTCATCGCCCGCACGGTCCGTCAGGACCCGGAGCTCGTGCGCACCCGCGCCGAGCACCGGCGGCGGCGCCACTAGCACCGCGTCGCCGAGCGCCCGGCCGCCACCGCGACCCGGCAGGGCCGAGACCCGACCGCCGCTGACGAGATCGCAGATCCGCCACCGAAGACGCGAACGCGATCTCGCGCCGAGGGCCGGCCCCTCGGCGATCGCGGGGGGGTCAGGCCGGCGGCGATCGCGGAAGCGGACCTCGCGGCGATCGCGGGGGTCAGGCTGCCCGGCGATCGCGGAAGTAGGCGCTGCCTTCGATCCCGCGGTCGAACCCCGACCAGGCCTCGCCGTCGGCGAGGGCGCGCTCGATCCGGTCGAAGCTGCCGAGCTTGCCGCCGAGGTTGTCCATCATGTGGACGAGGGTGGCCTCGCGGGTCGCCGGCGTCACCGGCGAGCCGTGCTCGAGCGTCCCGTGGTGGGCGAGGATGATGTGAAGCACCGCCCGGCCGAGGTCGGGGTCGAAGCCCTCGATCGCCTCGATCTCGCGGCGGACCAGGTAGTAGCCGAGCGGAATCTCGCCGATCAGCCGGCCGCTGTCGGTCAGGTCGATCGCGAGCGGGTCCTCGTTGTAGGCCTCGAGCTTGCCGATGTCGTGCAGGAGCGCCCCGGTCACCGCGACGTCGCGGTCGATGCCGCCGAACAGCGGCGCGGCGGCGCCGACGCCCTGGGCGACCGAGAGCGTGTGCTCCAGCAACCCGTGCCGGTAGGCCTGGTGGTAGTGCTTGGCGGCGGGCGCGTCGCGAAACCGCTCCCAGAGCTCGCCCCCGGGCGCGATCAGCCGCCCGATCAGCGTCCGCAGGTCCTCGTTCTGGATCGTCCCGATCAGGTCGGCGAGGTCGGCCTCCATCCGCTCGACCGGAAGCGGCGAGCTCTCGAGCAGCCGCGACGGGTCGTAGTCGCCCTCGGCGGCGGGGACGATCGCCTCGACGATCAGCGCATCGCCCCACTGCGGACTGCGCTCGAAGCGGCCGGCGAGATGGACGACGGTGCCCGGCTCGGCGATCGCGAAGCGAGCCTCGACGTCGTCCCAGGACTTCGCCTGGATCGTCGCCGTGCGGTCCGCGATCCGCAGCGACAGCCACTCCCCGCCCCGCTTCTTCGGCCTGCGGCTGCGCTCGCGGACCGCGTAGCAGCTCTCGACCCGATCGCCGTCGGCGAGGCTCGCCAGCTCCTGGTGGGCGGGGGGATCGCAGCCGCCATCGGTGAGGTCGGCGAGCTCTGACTGCCGGGGCTCCATCGCCGCAGGGACGGTAGGGATGGGAGCGGACGACCCGGGCCCGCCGGGGCCGCCGCAGCGCCCCCCGTTGCTCTCTTCATGCGGATTCGACACGGTTCCTCCACGAGGGACGTCGCGCCGCGGACCCGACTACTGACGCAGCGGCGAGGCACTGCCGAGCTGCGCGCGATCGGAGCCGCCGGCCTCCGCCCCGGTGCGCAGCTCGATCAGCCGCGAGACGTCGGTCATCGACAGCAGGCCGACGAGGCGATCGCCCTCGAGGACGAGCGCGCGGCCGAGGTCGTCCTGGACGAGCTCGACGGTGGCGTCGCCGAGGCTCGCGTCCGGCGCGAGCACGAGCACGTCCGCGACCGGCCGGGCGACGGCGGCGACCGTGGTCTCGTCCCACCGCGCCGTCGGGACCGCCGCCAGGTCGCGGAATCCGAGCATCCCGACGACGCGATCGCCGTCGAGCACCGGGTAGGCGGCGTGGCGGCTGCCGCTGAATCGCGTTTCGATGAACCCGGCGAGCGTGGCGGCGGCGGGAGCGACGACCGGGGCGGTCGCCATCGCGTCGGCCACCCGGAGCGGACCGAGCGCCACCGCGATCGTCGCCATCCGCATCTCGGCGCCCGCGGCCGCGATCAGAAACCAGCCGATCAGCGCCAGCCAGAGCCCGCCGGGAGCGCCGAGCAGGAGCAGAAGCAGAAAGCCGCCGGCGATCATCGCCTGGCCGAAGAGGCGGCCGACCGACCCGGCAACCCGCGTCGCCCGCGTGAAATCGCCGGTCCTCCTCCAGAGCAGGGCACGAAAGACACGGCCCCCGTCGAGCGGCAGCGCCGGAAGCATGTTGAAGACGAGCAGGATGATGTTGATGCTGCCGAGCCAGACGACGACCGCGCCGACGGCGTCGGGCAGCGGCGCCATCCCCAGGCCCAGCATCGCCAGGCCGATCACGAGGCTGACGAGCGGGCCCGCGAGCGCGATCCGGAGCTCGGCCCCGGCGGAGGGGAACAGGCCCTTGAACCTGGCCACACCGCCGAACAGCCAGAGCACGATGCCGTCGATCTCCATGCCCTCGCGACGGGCGACGACGGCGTGCCCGAGCTCGTGCAGGAGCAGCGACACGAAGAACAGGACGGCGCCGACCGCCGCCATCGCGACATAGGCCGCGGCGCCGAGCCCCGGCGCCGCCTCGGGGAAGACGGCGGCCGCAAGCGACCAGCAGATCAGCAGGAAGATCACGATCCAGCTCCAGTTGGCGCCGATCTCGACCCCCGCCCAGCGGCCGAGGCTGAAGCTGGCGTGCAGCGGCCCGGTGTCGGCCCGCGACGCCGGCTCGCTCACGCCTTCCTGCGCCCGGTCCGCCATCCCCGGATCAGAGCGCGGTCGGGTAGGTCTCGGGCGGCTCGCCGCGCTGCCACTCGGCGGTCCGCTCGAGCGGCTCGACCGCCCGGGTCTCGTCGAAGTGGACGACGTAGTCGAACTGCTCCGACAGCCGGGCCTCGAAGTAATGGCTGGCGAGCTCGTTCTCGGGCCGGTAGATGACGCCGATCGCCCGCTCGAGCCGCGGCGCGAAGAGCTCCTCGGCGGCGCGGCCGTCGTCACGGAGCCGCAGCCAGAACGCGTCGCGGTCGACCGCGCCGAAGACCGCCTCGACGCTGTCGGCGCGCGGCGGCCGGACGCGCTTGCGCTCGACCGCCGCGCCCCAGTCGGAGGCGGCGCTGACCGTGCCGGTACAGGTCGTGAGCCCGATCAGGACCGCGCCGAGCCCGAATCGCTGGCGAGCGAGCTGGCCGATGTTGTGCTCGCCGCGCAGCCCCATCGACGTCTGCCGGGCATCGCCGACATGCGAGTTGTGGGCCCAGACGACGACCCGGGCCCGCCCGCGGGCCTCGAGGTGGGCGACCAACCGCTCCAGCGTCCCGGCCATGTGGCTGTCGCGGAGGTTCCACGAGGAGACCGGCCCGGTGAACATCGACCTGTAGTAACGCTCGGCCGCGACGACGAGCCGGGCGTTCTCCTCGGCGTAGAACTGCTCGTCCTCGGCGGCGATGCCGTCACGCCGCAGGTAGGCCTCGCCGGTGCGCTGCAGGTCGACGAGCTGGCCCAGGACGCCCTCCTGGCAGGACGGCGTCAGCCCGCGCGCCGCCGCGTACCCGTACGCCTGGCTCTCCTCGAAGCGCTCGAGGCAGGCGTAGCGCTCGCGCGCCCGCGCGGCCGCTGCCGGGTCGATCCGGTCGAGGTAGCCGATCACGGCCGCAACCGAGCGGTAGAGGCTGTAGAGGTCGAGCCCGTAGAAGCCGGTCGGGCTCGCGGCCCGCTCGTTGTGGGCGCGCAGCCAGCCGACGAAGTCGAGGACGTCGGCGTTCCGCCACATCCAGGTCGGGAAGCGCTCGAAGCCGGCGAGCGCGCGCTCGGCGTCGGGGTCGTCGTCGGCGCCCTGGGCGAAGCGGTTGACGCGATAGGCGTCGGGCCAGTCCGCCTCGACGGCGACGGCGTTGAAGCCCTCCTCCTCGATCAGGCGCTTGGTGATCACCGCCCGGTGGCGGTAGAACTCGTGGGTCCCGTGGGTCGCCTCGCCGATCAGCACGACCCGGGCCGTGCCGATCGACTCGATCAGCTCGTCGTAGTCGCCGGGGGCGCCGGTGACGGGATGCGCCGCGCCCCCGACCAGCTTCGCGACGGCCAGTGGATCGGCGGGAGCAGCGGCGCCGAGCCTCATCGCCGGCGCCCGGCGGCGGGCGGATCCGCATCACCGGTGGCGATCCGGGCCTCGAGGAAGTCGGCCGCGAGCCGGGCCGCCTGCGCGAGCGTCCCGGGCTCCTCGAACAGGTGGCCGGCGCCGGGGACGACCGCAAGCCGGCACGGGCCGGCGAGCTCGGCCGCCGCCTGCCGGTTGAGCGCCAGGACCTCGGTGTCGTCGCCGCCGACGATCAGGAGCACCGGAGCGGTGACGCGGCCGAGGGCGGCCCCGGCGAGGTCGGGGCGGCCGCCGCGGGAGACGACGGCGGCGATCCCGGCGTCGGGATCGGCCGCGGCGGCGAGCGCGGCAGCGGCGCCCGTCGAGGCGCCGAAGCAGGCCAGCGGCAGGCTCCCGACACCGCGCCGGCCGCGCGCCCAGCGGATCGCATCGCCAAGCCGCCGCGACAGCAGCTCGATGTCGAAGACGCGCCTGCGGTCGGCTGCCTCCGCGGGCGTCAGCAGGTCGAACAGCAGCGTCGCGAACCCGCGGCCGCCCAGGTAGCGCGCCACCGACTCGTTGCGCGGGCTGTGGCGGCTCGACCCGCTGCCGTGGACGAACACGACGAGCCCGAGCGGATCCTGGGGCATGCGCAGAAAGCCGCCGAGCTCGACCCCGTCGGCGGTCGGGATCGCCACCTCCCCTTCGGGTGCCGCGCCGGCGTCCGGGCGCGCCGACGCGAGCAGCTCGATCACCTCCTCGTCCGAGGTCTGGGAGAAGTCGTCGTACCAGGCGCCGACGCTCCCGAACCGCTCCGGGGCCGCGAGCGTCACCACCTCGTCGATCCCGTCGTCGATCCGCTCCGGCGTTCCGGCGGGACAGATCGGAACGGCGAGGATGACCCGCGCGGCTCCCTGCGCCTTCAGGACCCGAGCCGCGGCGGCGGCGGTGACGCCGGTGGCGATCCCGTCGTCGACGACGAGGACGGTCCGGTCGCGAACGGGTGCCGGCGGGGCGTCACCGCGATAGAGGCGGCGGCGGCGGTCGAGCTCCTCGGCCTCCCGGGTGGCGATCAGCTCGAGCTGCTCGTCATCGATCGCGAACGCCTCGAGCGCTCGCCGGTCGACCACCACCGACCCGTCCTCGCCGACCGCGCCGATCCCGAGCTCGGGCTGGCTCGGGTGGCCGATCTTGCGGACGAGGCCGACGTCGAGCGGCGCGCCGAGCGCCCGCGCCACCTCGAATCCGACCGGCACCCCTCCGCGGGGCAGCGCGACGACGACCGGATCGGCCAGATCCATCTCCGACAGGCGGGCGGCAAGCATCCGGCCCGCCTCGCGCCGATCCCGGAAGGTGCTTCGGCGGGTCAACGGCATCGGCGACGGACCGCGACGTGGGCTGGCAGGAACGTCATCGATTCCTCCTTACGGATGCGATGTCCACGCTAGTGGGAGGCGGGCACGGGCGCATCGGCTCCGCTCCCCACCCGGGCTCGGTGGCCACTACTGGCCGCGACCCCGTGCCGGCGCGAGAACGCCACGCCAGACCGAGGACGCGCGACGGCGCGAGGACGCACGCCCGACGTCCGTTCGCCGGGCCGTGATCCCCCGCCTGGCGAGGCCGGGCAAGCCGGCTCGTGGAGCCGGCCTGCGCGATCCCGGCGCGACGTGGTCCGGACCCGTGGTCGCTACGGAGCCTTTACACAGCGAGATTGTGCAAACTACGCTGTCCATGGACCACCGCGGCGACACGGACCTCAGATCCGCAGTCGCCGCACCCGAGAGACCGGCCGCGTCCGGCGCGCCGTCGCCACCGGGACTGGCGGCGGCGCCCGGCGCCGGTCGGTGCCGCTCCCGCTCCCGCGCGAAGCCGCTGCCGGTCGACGGGCTCCGTCCGACCGACGTCATCGGCGCCTTCTTCATCGCCGCGGTGGCGATGATCATCGCCGGGGCCGCGGTCGCCGTCGCGAACGCGATCGACTCCTGGACCTGGGGTCGCTGGCTCGCCCTCCACCTCGTCTTCGTCGGCGGCATCTCGCAGCTCGTCCTCGGCGCGAGCCAGTTCTTCGCCGGTGCCTTTCTCGCCACCGACCCGCCCCGTCGGGCGCTGATCCGCGCCGAGCTCGGCGGCTGGAACGTCGGGGGCCTGCTGGTCGCTCTCGGGGTCCCGCTCGGCAGCGACGTCATGGTCTATGCCGGCGCCGGCCTGCTGCTCGCGACGCTCGGCCTCGCCGCCGCCGGCCTCGCCGAGATGCGGCGCCGCTCGCTCGGCAGCGCCCCCTGGGCGACCCGCTGGTATCTGGCCGCGACCGCCTGCCTCGTGATCGGCGTCGTCGCCGGTGCGATGCTCGCCGACGCGGTCGCCTGGAGCCACGGCAACCTGCTCGGCGCCCACATGGTCCTCAACCTCGGCGGCTGGTTCGGGACCGCGATCGTCGGCACCCTGCACACCTTCTTCCCCTCCCTCACCCACTCGCGGCTGCGCTTCCCGCGCCTGCAGGGACCGACCTTCGGCGCCTGGGTCGGCGGCGTGGCGATCCTCGCCGCCGGCTACGGCTTCTCGCTCGACGGCGCCGCGGTCGCCGGCTGGTGCCTGCTCGCGCTCGCCGCGGTCGCGCTCGCCGCGAACCTGCTCGGCAGCCTCAGCGCCGCCCGCCGGCCGCTCTCGCTCCCGGCTCGGGTCGTCGCCGCCGCGCAGGTCTTCCTCGTGCTCGGCGTCGCCGTCGCCGCGGTCGGCGCGATCGGCGCCGGCCCGGACGAGGCGCTCGCCGGCACGACGCGGGCCGCGACGGCGACCCTGCTCGTCAGCGGCTGGATCGGGCTCACCGTGCTCGGGTCGCTGCTCCACCTCCTCGCCGTGCTCCTCCGCATCCGCGACCCCGGACGCGGGATGCCGCGGCCGCGCCCGACCCGTGACATCGCGCTCACCGCCGCGGCCGCCCTCGGCGTCATCACCGCCGCCGCCGCCGGCCTCGGCGCCGGCCCGCTCGAGCAGGCCGGCGAGGCCGTCCTGATCGCCGCCTACCTCCTGTTGGGCGGCCGCGTCGCCCTGCTCGGCGCCCGCGTCCTGCGCACGGCGCGCCCGCGGATCTGACGGCGGGTCGGCGACCCCCGCCGCCACCGCTGCACTAGCCTTACCGGCCCGCGGCGAGGTAGCTCAGTTGGTAGAGCACACGACTGAAAATCGTGGTGTCGCCGGTTCG
>CAZTGN010000052.1:0-13017 GCA_964613275.1 uncultured Conexibacter sp.
AATCCGGCCCAGAGCTCGTAGAGGGTGAGCCCGAGCGAGTAGACGTCCGATCGGGGACCCGCGCCCTCGCCCGACGCCTGCTCGGGCGACATGTAGGCGAGGGTGCCGACCACCTGGCCGGTCGCGGTCAGGGTCGGGGCGTCGGCGAGCGCGGCGATCCCGAAGTCGGCGAGCAGCGCCCGCTGCGCCGCCCGCCCCTTGATGCTGCGGCTGCGGGCGGGGCGGACCAGGACGTTGTCGGGCTTGAGGTCGCGGTGGACGACGCCGCGGTCGTGCGCGTGCTCGAGCGCCGCGCAGAGCTCGACCCCGAGCTCGGCGAGCTCACGGTCGCTGAGGTCGCCGGCGGCGGCGAGCTGGCGCAGGTTCGCCCCGCGGACCAGCTCGCTGACGAGGTAGGCGCGGTCGCCGGCGGAGCCGAGCTCGTAGAGGGTGACGATCCCGGGGTGGTTGAGGCGGGCGGCGGCGTGGGCCTCGCGGACGATCCGGCCGGCGCTCTCGCCGACGATCTCCTTGACGGCGACGTCGCGGCAGAGGCGCTCGTCCCAGGCCCGGTGGACGGTTCCGTGGCCGCCGCCGCCGATCCGCTCGCCGATCGTGAATCGCTCCAGTACGCGCTCGCCTTCGACCACGGGCCCCGATTCGCCGCATTCCTCCCGCCTCCTCCGCCCGGGCGAACGCCTCCACGCCACGGCCGCCGGGGCTCCCGAAGCCGGCGCCGCGGGCGCGGGCGCGCGGGCGCGGGCGGTCGTGGCCGGGGCAGGGGTCATACTGGCGGTGGCGAAAGCCACCAAGCCGTGGACTTCTTCGACGAAGACGACCCGCACGACCCCCCGACGAGCGAGGAGCCGCACCGCTCGACGCGGGCGGGCGCGCATCACCCGCACGGCGGCGCGCCGGCCAGCAGGCAGCAGGCGCGGCTGCGCCAGGCGGGGCTGCTGCTCGGCGCCATCGTCCTCCTCGTCCTCATCGTGATCGCGTTCCGCGGCTGCCTCGACGCCCGCAAGGACCGCTCGTTCGAGAACTACGTCAGCGACCTGAGCTCGATCACGGCCGAGAACGAGCAGCTCAGCACGAGCTTCTTCGACCGGCTCGAGGGCAAGGGCGGCGAGTCGCCCGGCGACGTCAGCTTCCAGACCGAGGTCGACGGCGACACCGGCACCGCCCAGGGGCTTCTCGCCCGCGCCCAGGGGCTCGACGCCCCCGACGACATCCAGGGTGCCCAGGATCAGATCGAGCTCGCGTTCGAGCTTCGTCACGATGCGCTCGAGGGCGTCTCCGCCCAGCTCGCGGCGCTGAGCGCCGGCGGCAATCAGGCCGCGAAGGCCGAGAAGGCCATCTACACGCAGATGAAGGTGCTGTCGGCGAGCGACATCCTCTACGCCCGCGGCAAGGACCAGATCGAACAGGCGCTCGAGGACAACGAAATCGCCGTCGAGGGCGGCGTGCCCGACAGCAAGTTCCTCCCCGAAGAGCCGGACTACCTCGACCCGGAGGTCACCGCGGCGGCCTTCGGGGGCGTCGCCGGCGCGGGCTCGAGCGCGAGCGACGCGACCTGCAAGGACGACGGCGAGACCCACGGCCTCGGGCTCGTCGACGGCAGCACGCTCCTGCAGCCGTCGGGAACGGCTCTCGTCAACGGCTCGACGGTGGCGGCGGTGGCCGGCGACGACGAGATCGAGGTCGCCGTCCAGAACCAGGGCACCGCCGACGAGAGCGACATCTCGGTCGAGGTCTCCAGCGACAGCGGCATCTCCGAGTCGGGAACGATCGACCAGATCGCCGCCGACGAGACGCAGACGGTGAAGATCCCGCTGCAACCGGCGCCGAAGGCGGGCGAGACCGTCACGCTCGATGTCTCGGTCGCGACCGTCCCCTGCGAGCAGGTCGCCGACAACAACGAGGCCAGCTTCACCGTCACCTTCTGACCGCGCGCCTAACCTGTAATCCGTGCGGAGCCTCGATTCGACCGCCGGCATGGTCGCCGTTGCGGCAGCCGCCGCCGCCGTGCTGGCGCTGCTGCTCTGCCTGATCCTGACGATCAGGCTGCGACGGCTGCGGGCTGACCAGAAGCAGCTCCTCGGCGACGGTCCCGTCGACCTCGTCGGCCACGCCGCCGCGCTCGCCCGCACCGTCGAGCGGATGGACGCCGCGCTGCGAGCCGAGACCGAGCGCAGCGCCGCCCGGATCGCCGCCGCGGAGGAGCGGATCGACGCCGCCGTCAGCAAGACGGCAGTGCTCCGCTACGACGCGTTCAACGAGACCAGCGGGCGCCAGTCGAGCACGATCGCGCTGCTCGACGACCTCGACAACGGCGTCGTCATCTCGGCGATCCTCCAGCGCGAGCAGGCCCGCGTCTACGCCAAGCCGATCGTCGGCGGGCGCTCCAGCCTCGAGCTCTCCCCGGAGGAGATGGCGGCGATGGAGCAGGCGCGGCGCGGCGCGGGGGGCGACGGCCGATGAGGGTGTCCTATCTCGGCCCCGCCGGGACCTTCTCGGAGGAGGCCCTTCGCATCGCCGCGGCCGGATGCGAGTACGAGGCGGTGCCCGCGGCGACGATCAACGCGGCCGTGGCCGCGGTCGAGAGCGGCGCCGCCGAACGGGCCCTGGTCCCATTCGAGAACTCGATCGAGGGCACGGTCCGTCCGACCCTCGACGCCCTCGCCTTCGACGCCGAGCACGTCCGCATCGTCGGCGAGTTCGACCATCGCGTCCACCAGGCGCTGATCGCGGCCGCTCCGATCGAGCCGGCCGCGATCGAACGCGTGCTCTCCCACCCGCAGCCGATCGCGCAGTGCGCGCGCTTTCTCCGCAGCGAGCTGCCCGGGGCATCGGTCGAGGCCGTGAGCAGCACCGCCGAGGCGGTCCGGTGCGTGCTCGACGCGCCCGGGCGCCCGTGGGCCGCGCTCGGCTCCACCGCCGCTGCCGTCGCCTACGGAGGTACCGTCCTCCGCGAGGACGTCGCCGACGTGCCCGACAACGTCACCCGCTTCGCCTGGCTCGCAGCCGCATCCGAGCCGGCCGCGGCGGAGGAGCCGGGGCGCGCCTGGCGGACGACGCTGGTCTTCGACGAGCTCGGCGGCGACCGCCCGGGAGCTCTGGTCGAGGCGCTCGCGGCGATCTCCGACCGCGGCATCAACATGACCCGGATCGAGTCGCGGCCACGCCGCAGCGGCCTCGGCGCCTACATGTTCTTCATCGACCTCGAGGGCCGCGCCGACCAGGGCGCGGTCGCGGCCGGGATCGAGGCGCTGCGCGAACGCGCCGGGACCGTGCGCGTGCTGGGCAGCTATCCGGTCGGGGGAGCGCCGCCGCTGCCGCGCTGAGGGCCCGGTCGGGGACGACGACCCGTGCGGGGGCCGCGGCGGGCGTGGCTAGAATCAGCGGCCGGAATGAGCGTGGTGTCCGCACCGGGCCACGGGGCCCGGGCTACGGAGGGCCCGGCCGCGGGGACGATCATCGGCGGCCGGGTGCTGGTCCTCAACGCCAGCTACGAGCCGCTTCACGTCTGCAGCGTCCGCCGCGCCGCCGTCCTCATCCTCAAGGCCAAGGCCGAGATCCTCGAGAGCGGCGACCGCGCGCTGCACTCCGAGCGGCTGGCGCTCGACCGGCCGGTGGTGATCCGCCTGGTCACCTACGTGCGGGTGCCCCGCGACGTCCATCGCCGCAAGATCACCCGCAAGGCGGTGCTCGCGCGCGACGCCTGGACCTGCCAGTACTGCGGTAGCGAGCGCGGACGGCTGACCGTCGACCACGTCATCCCGCGCAGCCGCGGCGGCGAGTCGGTCTGGGAGAACATCGTCGCCTCCTGCGGGCCCTGCAACCGGCGCAAGGGCAACCGCCTCCCGCGCGAGATCGAGATGCACCCCCGCACCGCACCTCGCGCCCCCGGGCCGAACGTCTTCATCCGCGTCGCCGCGCCGCAGCCGCCGGCGAGCTGGGAGCGGTACCTGCTGCCCGCCGTCGCGGCCGCCTGACGAGCCGGTCGCGCCGATCCCCGTTGGGCGGGAGGCGTCCGTGGCGGGCGGCCGTGCGGGGCGGCGGCGGCACTGCTACTTTCGGGACCCGACCGGGTTGGTGCTGAGGAGATGACGGCCGCGCGCTCGAGACGGATTCCGATGCTGGCCGCGGCGGGAGTCGCGCTGCTCCTGCTCGCAGCCGTCGCCGAGGCCGCGAGCGCCGCGCGGGTCGTACGCGACCCGCGCTTCGACACCCCGTACCTGTCCGACCACGGACGCGTCGACATCACCCGGGCGACCGCCGCCCGCGAGCTCGACGTCGTCCGCCACTCGGTGACCACGCGGGCCCCGACCCGTCCGGCGCGGCGCCGCGAGCGCCCCGCGATCGTCATCAACACCCGCGGCGGCAAGCGCAGCCCCTACGAGCTCATCGTTCTCGGATCGACGATCTTCCGGGTTCCGGTGAAGGGGTCGCCGAAGGCCGTCGGCGACGCCACCCTGACTTCGACGCGGCGTCGCTGGAGCTACCGCTTCGACCTCGACGGGATCCCGGGCCTCGGCGCCGGCTACGGCTGGGCGGCGATCACCCAGAGGCGCAGCGGCAAGCTCGCCGACGTCGCCCCCGACCGCGGCTACGTGCGGAGCCCGTAGCGGCCGGGCGCCCTCCCGGCTCCGCGGCCGGGCGTGGATCGGACCGCCCTGGCCCGGGCCGCAGACGGACCCGGCCGCGCCGCCGAGAGCCGGATGACGCGCCGCGCCCGAGCTGTCTCGAACGAGCGGGAGGCCGCTCGCGGCAGCGCCGCGGCGGCCTCCCGTGGTGCGGTTGGGGACGGAGGACGGTCGTCGATCGGTGGGACCAGCCCCGATCCCGTCGTCTCCGCCGGTGCCCGGGTGGTATTCGCCGGGCGGCCCGCGTGCCGCCTAGCGGCCCGTCACCTCCAGGGTCCCGGAAACCATGTCATTCAACTTCGGACCACCTCCTTTCTCTGGTCGGGCGATTGAAGCAGACCGATCACTCCGACCGGATGCTCCGCTTCGCGTCCGCTCCGGTCGGCCGGCTCTCGCAACTCCGGCGCCGCTCGGATCACGGCGCCGCCGTCGCGGCGCCGGAAGCGCTGCGTCGCCTCGCGCTCAGCCCGAGCGTCGGGAGGATCGGTCCCCGGCGGGGGCGGCGCCATCGGCGTCGTCGCCGTTCAGCGGCAGCTCGTCCTCGGCGATCGCCTCGCCCTCGGGCAGGGCCCCGGCCTCCTGCTCCTCGACGACGAGGGCGACGGCGCTGACGCTGTCGTCGTCGGCGATGTTCATCACCTTGACCCCCTGGGTCGCGCGGCCCATCCGCGAGATTCCCTTCACCGAGGTCCGCTGGACCATCCCGTTGACCGAGATGAAGAGCAGATCCTGGTGCTCGCGGACGATCAGGGCCCCGGCCAGGCCGCCCTTCTTCGCGGTCAGCTTCGCGGTCAGGTTGCCCTTCGTGCCGCGGCCCTTGACCGGATAGTCGTCGATCGACGTGCGCTTGCCGTAGCCGTTCTCGGTGACGACGAAGAGATCGGTGTCGGGGCGGGCGATGTCCATCGCGAGCACCCGGTTCGGCTCGCCGCCGATGGTGTCGGAGACGTTCATCCCCTGCACCCCCGAGGTGTCCCGGCCCATCGCCCGCACCTTCTCCTCGCTGAACCGCGACGCCTTGCCGGAGCGCGACACCATCAGGATGTCGTCGTTGCCGCTGGTCAGCCGCACCTGGACCAGCTCGTCGCCGTCGCGGACCTTGATCGCGATGATCCCGTCGGCCCGGATCGGGGTGTTGTACTGGGTGAACTCGGTCTTCTTGATCTGCCCGCCGGCGGTCGCGAACGCCAGGTACCTGCCCTCGCTGAAATCGCGGGTCGGGATCACGGCCATCACCCGCTCGCCCTCGCGCAGCGGCAGCACGTTGACGAGCGCCTTGCCGCGCGAGGTCCGCGCGCCCTCCGGCAGCTCGTAGACCTTGAGCCGATAGACCTTGCCGCGGTTGGTGAAGAACAGCAGGAAGTCGTGGGTCGAGCAGATGTGCAGGTGCTCGATGTAGTCGCCCTCCTTCAGGTTCATCCCGCTCACCCCCTTGCCGCCGCGGTGCTGCTGCCTGTAGGTGGCGAGCGGCAGCCGCTTCGCGTAGCCCGAGGCGGTCAGCGAGACCACCATCTGCTGGTCGGCGATCATGTCCTCGATGTCGACCTCGCCCTCGGCGAAGGTGATGTCGGTGCGGCGCTCGTCGCCGTAGCGCTCGGCGAGCTCGGCGAGCTCGGCGTCGATCACCCCGTCGATCCGCTTCTCGTCGCCGAGGATCGCCCGTAGCTCGCCGATCCGCTCGAGCAGCTCCGCATGCTCGGCGCGGACCTTGTCGGACTCGAGCGCCGTCAGGCGCTGCAGGCGCATGTCGAGGATCGCCTGCGCCTGGATGTCGGTCAGGCTGAACTCGGCGATCAGGCCCGCGCGCGCGTCGTCGGGGCTCGCCGAGCCGCGGATCAGGGCGATCACCGCGTCGAGGTTGTCGAGCGCGACCAGCAGCCCCTCGAGGACGTGCGCCCGCGCCTCCGCCTGGCGGAGCTGGTACTGCGTGCGTCGGATCACCACCTCACGCTGGTGCAGCACGTAGTGGTGGACCATCTCCTTGAGCGAGAGCGTCCGCGGGACGCCGTCGACCAGCGCCACCATGTTGACGCCGAAGGTCGCCTGCATCTGCGTGTGCTTGTAGAGCTTGTTCAGCGCGACCTTCGGGATCGCGTCGCGCTTCAGCTCGATCACGAGCCGCATCCCCGAGCGGTCCGACTCGTCCCGCAGGTCGGAGACCTCGGTGATCTTCTTGTCGCGGACGAGGTCGGCGATCTTCGTGATCAGCCCGCCGTCGCCGCCCTTGCGGACCATGAACGGCAGCTCGGAGACGATGATCGCCTCCTTGCCGCCCTTGATCGGCTCGATGTGCGCCTTCGCCCGGACCCGCACCGACCCGCGGCCGGACCGGTAGGCGGAGCGGATCCCCTCCGACCCCATGATCGTCCCGCCGCCCGGGAAGTCGGGGCCCTTGACGTGCCCCATCAGCCCCTCGGTGTCGATCTCGGGATCGGCGAGGTAGGCGTGCACGGCGCCGCAGACCTCGCGCAGGTTGTGGGGCGGAATGTTGGTCGCCATCCCGACCGCGATCCCCGACGACCCGTTGACGAGCAGGTTCGGGAACCGCGCCGGCAGCACCAGCGGCTCCGCCGACGACTCGTCGTAGTTCGGCCCGAAGTCGACGGTCTCCGCCTCGATGTCGCGCAGGAGCTCGGTCGCCAGCCGCGCCAGCCGGGCCTCCGTGTTGTGGCTGACCAGTCCATTGGTGATGAACGAGTGGTCGTCGGTGTCGACCTTCAGCGAGTAGACGGCCCGCGTCCCCGCCGGCTCGACCGAGTCGACCTCGGCGTAGAAGTAATCCCCGGTGACGAGCGGCAGGACGACCCGCTTGACCTCGGCCGACTCGATCCTGGTCGCGATCCCGAGCCCCCGGCACTCCCAGCGGTCGATCCGGTCGATGTTGTGTCGGTTCAGCCAGTCCCGATCAACCCATGCCGACTCGCAGGAAGAGCGGATGTAATCGGCGACGAACGGGACGTGGTCACGGCCGAGTCCGCGGCCCTCGGTCGGCAGCTCCGCGATCAGCGCGTCGAGCTTCACCTGCTTGATGCCGTGGAACCCGACCGCAACAGCGAACAGTCGCGCGTCACGCTGGTTGGAGATCACGACCTTGAGCTCACCCCTGCGTGAGCGCGAGATTCGGGCGACGACGCCGAACTCGAGCAACAGCTCCTGCACGTCCCGCGCAAGCCGCTCGCTCCGTGTCGAGTAGGAGATGTGGATCGTCCGTCGCGGGAGCATCGAAACGCATCCGTCGCCTTCGTAGAGCGCGCGCAGGAACACGCGCTTTGCCTCCATGCGGCCCTGCCAGATCGCCTCGGGGACGAACTTCGCGGCGCTCCTGGATCCGGCGAGCTCGGCGAGCGGGCTCCTGCGCAGAGCGTCGAGGTTGTGGACGTCCAACTCGTGCAGGAGGCTGCCGGAGGCGATCGTGCGCTCCTGCACGTAACGCCTGCCGCCGACCACCCGGTCGTAGGCCTCGACCACGTCACCGAAGTACTCGGGATCGAGGTTGTTGAAGCCCGCCCGATTGTCTCCCACCCAACCTTCGGCGACGAACGCTCCAAGCAGGAGCGCCGAATCGAACTCGCGGTCCTCGAGCGGCTCGACGTCCTCCGGCCGCGCGGTCCGGTTGACCAGGACGCGGTCGCCCGGCTCGATCTCCTCGAGCGTCTTCCAGAGCGGTATCGGCACGCCGGCCAGCTCGACCAGGCAGAGCAGCGGATGGTTCTCGGTGCCGGTCAGCTCGTAGCCCTCGCGGGTACGCATCCGCAGCGTCGGGTGCTCGCCCGAATGGAAGATCTTCGACGCGTGGACCGGGCGGCCGAGCCGGTCGAGGACGTTCAGGTCGACGGCGGCTTCGGAGTCCGGGCTCACGCCCGCGGCGAGATCGCCGATCCGAACCGAGCCGCCGGCCATCCGAACCCTCGTCTCAGCGGTGACGCAGTACCGCATCGCCGCCGGCGGGTCGTCGTCGATCGAGCCGAAGTTGCCCTGGCCGTCGACGAGGACCTCGCGCAGCGAGAAGTCCTGCGCCATCCGCACGAGCGTGTCGTAGATCGACTGGTCGCCGTGCGGGTGGTACTTGCCCATCACCTCGCCGACGATGAACGCCGACTTGCGGTAGGGGCGGTTCGGCTGCAGGCCGAGGTCGTGCATCGCGTAGAGCACCCGCCGGTGGACCGGCTTGAGGCCGTCGCGGACGTCGGGCAGCGCCCGCCCGACGATCACGCTCATCGCGTAGTCGAGGTACGCGGAGCGCATCTCGATCGAGATCTCGCGCTCCTCGACGTTGCCGCCGCTCAGGACGTCGGAGCCCTCCATCTAGCCCTCCACCACCTGTGCGTACGCGGCGCAGCCGCCCGCCGCCCGCCGTCCGCCGCCCCTACACATCGAGCACGTCCACGTCGCGGGCGTTGTTGGTGATGAACTCCTTGCGCGGCTCGACCTTGTCCCCCATCAGGTCGCTGAAGACCTTCTCCGCCATCGTCGCGTCCTCGATCGTCACCTGCTGCAGCGTCCGCGACTCGGGCGCCATCGTCGTCACCCGGAGCTGCTCGGCGTTCATCTCCCCCAGGCCCTTGAACCGCTGCAGGGTGACGCCGTGGCGGGCGAGCTCGAGGACGGCGCGGCGGAGCTCGGCGAAGGACTCCGCATCCCTGCTTCGCTCGGCGAGCGTCACCGTCACCGGCGGCTCGCCGACCTGCTTGAGCAGCGACGCGTGGACCTCGACCAGCTTCCGGTACTCGGTCGAGGCGAACAGCGCCGCCGGCAGGCGGTGGGTCCGGGCGAGCCCCGACCTGCGGTGGACCGCCTTGACGACGAGCTCCTCGGCGTCGCCGGAGACGAGCTCGGTCTCGTAGGCCTCGCCCTCGGGGTCGGGGGCCTCGATCAGCTTGCGGACCCCCGCGATGCTCGCCGCGCCCTCGTCGAGGATCTGCGACTCGCTGAGGAAGCGGACGCGGTCGTGGCCGTAGGCGGCCTGCAGCGAGCTCACCCAGCCCTCGTACTCCTTGAAGGAGCGGTTGAAGCGCAGCCAGCGGCTCTCCGAGAGCTTCGTCTCCCTCCCCGTCCGGTCGACGATCTCGAACTTGTCGAACTTGTCGCGCAGCAGGAACGCCTCCAGCTCCGACTCCTTCTCGAGGTACAGCTCGCGCTTGCCGTTCTTCGCCCGGTACAGGGGCGGCTTCGCGATGTAGACGTAGCCGTTCTCGATCAGCTCCGGCATCTGCCGATAGAAGAAGGTCAGGATCAGGGTCCGGATGTGGGCGCCGTCGACGTCGGCGTCGGTCGTGATCACGAGCTTGTGGTAGCGCGCGTCGTCGATCTCGAACTCCTCGTGGACGCCGGTCCCGATCGCGGTGATCAGCGACTGCACCGCGTCGTTGGCGAGGACCTTGTCGATCCGGTTCTTCTCGACGTTGATGATCTTCCCGAACAGCGGCAGCACCGCCTGGGTCGAGCGGTCGCGCGCCTGCTTCGCCGAGCCCCCCGCCGAGTCGCCCTCGACGATGAACAGCTCCGTCAGGCTCGGGTCGCGGACCGTGCAGTCGGCGAGCTTGCCGGGCAGGGTCGAGTTCTCCAACGCCGACTTGCGCCGGGTCAGGTCGCGCGCCTTGCGCGCCGCAGCGCGCGCCCGCGCCGCGTCGATCGACTTCATCACGATCCGCCGCCCCTCGGTCGGATGCTCCTCGAGGAACTCGGCGAGCCGGCGGTTGACGATCCCCTGCACGAACCCCTCGATCGGCGGGTTGCCGAGCTTCGTCTTCGTCTGCCCCTCGAACTGCGGGTCCTGGAGCTTCACCGAGATCACGGCGGTCAGGCCCTCGCGGACGTCGTCGCCGGACAGGTTCGGATCCTTCTCCTTGAGCAGCCCCTTCTCGCGCGCGTAGGCGTTCATCGTCCGGGTCAGCGCCGAGCGGAACCCCGACATGTGCGAGCCGCCCTCGTGGGTGTTGATGTTGTTGGCGAACGAGAAGATCGACTCCTGGTAGCCGGTGTTCCACTGCATCGCGATCTCGAGCTGCCCCTCCTCGCCCTCGCCCTCGAAGTAGATGCACTTCTTGTGGAGCGCGTCCTTGGCCTCGTTCAGGTGGGCGACGAAGTCGACGATCCCGCCCTCGGCGTGGAAGCTCTCGGACTGGCCCTCGCCGCGCTCGTCGGTCAGCGTGATCCTCAGGCCCTTCGTGAGGAACGCCGTCTCGCGCATCCGCTCGGCGAGCGTCGCGAAGTCGTACTCGAGGTCCTCGAAGATCTCGTCGTCGGGGAGGAAGCTGATCGTCGTCCCGGTGCTCTTGCTCGTCGCACCCCTGGTCAGCTCGCTCCGGGGCTTGCCCCGCGCGTAGTCCTGGGTCCAGACGTGGCCCTCGCGGTCGACCTCGAGATGGAGCCGCTCCGAGAGCGCGTTGACGACCGAGACGCCGACGCCGTGGAGGCCGCCGGAGACCTTGTAGCCGCCGCCGTCGCCGAACTTGCCGCCGGCGTGGAGCACGGTCAGCACGACCTCGGCCGCGGGTCGGCCCTCCTTCTCGAGGACGCCGACCGGGATGCCGCGGCCGTTGTCGACCACGGTCACCGAGTTGTCGGGGTGGATCGTGATCTCGACGGTGTCGCAATGGCCCGCGAGGGCCTCGTCGACGGAGTTGTCGACGACCTCGTAGACGAGGTGGTGGAGGCCGCGGACGCCGGTCGAGCCGATGTACATCCCGGGACGCTTGCGGACCGCCTCGAGACCCTCGAGGACGGTGATGTCCTTCTCGCCGTAGCTGTCCTCGGCGGCCTTCGCCTTCGCCTTCGCCACTCGGTCCTTCCGGTTCGGGTTCTCGTCCATCATGCCGTGCCCGGCGGCGGCTGAGCGGCCACTCTGAGCCCGGATTGAGAGGGGCTCCCGATCGCTGGGATGCCCGTCTCAGGGGCGCGCCGGTCGGTTGTCATGAGTATATCAGCGCAGGTGCCCGGGCAGAGCCGGCAATCAGTGACGAAATCCCTGCAAATCGTGTCTTTATTGGAACGGGTGGCGGCGATGGGGCGGTGGGGGCGGGGGCGCTCGCGGTGCCCGTCCCGGCAGGGTTCGCACCGCAGGTCCCGGCAGCGGTTCGCCGACCCGATGAGCGAGCCGACGAGCCGACCGAGACGGGGCCGCCGGCGGTCTCTACCTGTGCCGAGCGAGGTCCGCGGTGAACCGCAGGGCCGTGACCCGATCCGGTCCGAGCGCGGCGGTAATCCGCTCGAGCAGGGGCTCCCCCATCAGGTCGAGCTCCTGGGCCCAGGCGCCGCTCTCACAGGCGATCGTGACCCGCCCGTCCCGCTCGGCCACCGGCTCCGCCCGGGCCGCGATCGCCGCTCCCGCGACCTCCGGCCACACGGTCTGGACCTCGGCCAGGAGCGTCCCCGGGGCGCGCTCGGCGACGAGCCGGTCGAGCGCCGAGGCGAGCCGGCGCGGATCGCCCGGGCGGGCGGCGCTCACCGCAGCGTCTCCGCGGTCGCAACCCCGTCGGCGATCGCGAGGCCGGCTGCGGCCGTCGGGACGTGCTCGAGCTCGGTCGCGGTGATCAAGGTCTGCCCGCCATCGTCCAGCATCGCGACGAGCCGCGCGCGCCGCTCCGGGTCGAGCTCGCTCATCACGTCGTCGAGGAGGAGCAGCGGCAGCCGCCGTCGCGCGGCGCGCAGCGCCTCGCGCTCGGCGAAGAGCAGCGCCAACAGCCCGAGCCGCTGCTGCCCCTGCGATCCGTAGCGCCGCAGCGAGCGGCCGCCGACGCTGATCTCGATCTCATCGCGATGCGGCCCGAACCCCGTGAAGCCCCGCGCCAGATCGCTCTCGCGGCGGGCGGCGAGCTCGGCGGCGATCGCCGCGGCGTCGAGCTCGGCGGTCCGCGGTCGGTAGGTCAGCGCGGCGGCGCCGTCGAGCCCGAGCTCGGACGCGGCGCGCTCGAACGGGCCCGCCAGCGTCGCGGCGGCGGCGGCACGAGCCGCAACCAACGGCTCCGCCCGCTCGGCCAGCGCCCGGTCCCAGGCCGTGAGCCCGGCCGGATCGGCGCCACGGCGCACCCGCGCCAGCAGCCCGTTGCGCTGCGCCAGCGCCCTGCCGTACTCGCGGGCGAGGTCGGCGCGGGCCGGCCGCAGCGCCGCGACGAGGCGGTCGAGGTGGGCGCGGCGCGGTGCCGGCGCCCCCTTGACCAGGGCGAGCCGATCGGGCATGAACACCGAGATCGCCGGCCGGCGGAGATCGTCACCGGGCTGCGCGGGAACGCCGTCGACCAACCGGCGCCTCGCCTCGCCGCTCGACACCGACGCCATCATCGCCAGCGGCTCGCCGTCGTCGCCCGCATCGGGCTCGAGCCGGGCCTCGACGCGGGCGAGGGCGGACCCGAACGCGATCACTTTCGCCTCTGCCGGCGTGGGCACCACCCCG
>CAZTGN010000053.1:0-105 GCA_964613275.1 uncultured Conexibacter sp.
TTCGCCTCCTGCGTCGACCGATCTGACGCCGCTCAGGCTCGCCAGATCCCTTGCCGGCGCGGGAGCCGCCATCTCGGCCTCCTCGTCGGCTCACGTGCCCCTTGG
>CAZTGN010000053.1:205-7250 GCA_964613275.1 uncultured Conexibacter sp.
CACGCTTCGCCTCCTGCGTCGACCGATCTGACGCCGCTCAGGCTCGCCAGATCCCCTGGCGGCGCGGGAGCCGCCATCTCGGCCTCCTCGTCGGCTCACGTGCCCCTCGCACGCTTCGCCTCCTGCGTCGACCGATCTGACGCCGCTCAGGCTCGCCAGATCCCTTGCCATGGCGTTGCCCCAGGGGTCAGCGCCGATCAGCGACTCGGCGTCCTACAGATCCTTGCCGTAGATCCGGTAGGTCTTGACGATCTTGCCGCCCATCGCCTCCATGCCGCGGTTCATCGGCTTGTTCGTCTCGAGGATCCAGCCGGTCTCGCCGCCGTGCTGGGGGGTCGAGGCGGCCATGTCGTAGTGGCGCTTGTAGAGGCCCGCGGCGACCCCGGTGTGCTGGTACTCGGGCTTGACCCCGAGGGCGAAGACGCGGACCGAGTCGATCCGCTTGCGGGCGCGCAGCGCCTTCAGCCAGCCGAACGGCAGCAGCCGCCCGTTCAGCTTCGCCAACACCTGGTTGTAGTCGGGCAGGGTGAGCGCGACCCCGACCGTCTCGCCGTCCTTCGTCTCCGCCACCATCGCCCAGTTCTCGTCGAGGATCGGCTTCAGCTCCTTCGCGTAGGCCTCGATCTCGGCGTCGGTGAGCGGCACGAACGCCCAGTTGCTCTCCCAGGCGGCGTTGTAGATCTCCATGAAGCGGTCGATCTCGCCCCTCATGTCGCCGCGGCGCATGCCGCGGATCGTGATCCCGTGCTCGGGCTCGAGCTTGTCGGCGAGCTCGAACAGCACCGGCATCACCTCGCTGCGCCCACTCACGTGCAGGCTCCACTTGTAGAGGTCCATCGCCTTCGTCAAGCCGCAGCCCTCGAGCAGATCCGCGTAGTAGGGGTGGTGCCAGTTCTCGAGGATCTGTGGCCGCAGCTCGTGGCCGGCGACGAGCAGCCCGCACTCGTGGTTGGTCGAGAAGTCGAGCGGCCCGATCACGTGGTCGCGGCCGCGCTCGCGCAGCCAGGCGCAGGCGGCGTCCAGCAGCGCCTCTGCGACCTCGGGGTCCTGCTCGCACTCGAAGAAGCCGAACTGCCCCCAGTCGTTGTGCTGGAACTCGTTGAAGCGATGGTCGACCTGGGCCGAGATCCGCCCGACGACGCGGCCGTTCCGGCGGGCGAGCAGGTACTCGGCCTCGGCGTGCTCGAAGTAGGGGTTGTGGTCGCGGTCGAGGTGGCGCTTGCGCTCGCTGATCAGCGGCGGCACCCACTGCTCGACCCCCTCGTAGAGGCGGAACGGGAGCATGATGAACTCGCGCAGGTCGGCCCGGCCCGCGACCGGGCTGACGGTGAGCTCACTCATCGAGCGCCGACCATATCTCCGCGATCGCCTGGGCGTTGTCGCGGAAGTGGACGGCGTGGATGCCGAGCGCCGATGCGGCCTCGCAGTTGACCTCGGTGTCGTCGACGAACAGGCAGGCGGCGGGATCGATCCCGTCGAGGCGCGCCAGCGTCAGCTCGTAGATGGCGGGGTCGGGCTTGCGCATGCCGACGAACGCCGAGTCGACCACGGTCTCGAAGATCTCGTCGACGGGCAGCTTCGCCCGCCAGATCGGCTCCCACTCGCGGACGTTGTTGGTCAGGATCGCCATCCGCAGGCCGCGGCTCGCGAGCGAGGCCATCAGCGCGATCATCTCCTCGTTCGGGTCGAGGCCCTCGAAGTAGGTCTCCCTGAAGCGGTGCAGCGCCGGCCGCTCGCCGACGATCGGCTCGAGGCCGTCGCGGAGGATGTCGAGGAAGCGGTCCTCGCTGATCCGGCCGCACTCGAGCTCGAACAGCGGGTTGCGGCCGTCGAGCTTCCCGGCCCCGGCCGCCATCGCCTCACCGAGCTGCTCCAGGGTCACCCCGGTGTCCTCCTGAAAGCGCGCGAACGCGCCGAGCAGCGGCGAGGTGAGCACGCCGCCGAAGTCGCTGATGACGGCGCGGATCGGCACGGGGCCGGGATTCTGCCCGAGCGGCCGCCCCGGTTGCATCCGGGCGCTCAGGGGCTGAGGATCTCGTAGCCGCCTGCGGCGGCCTTGCCGCTGATGCCCCAGGCGAAGCGGGCGGCCTCGAGCCGGCCGTAGGGGGTGGCGAGCCCGGCGGCGACGACCACGCGCCCGGCGCCCCGATCGGCGAGCTCGGCCCCCTCGGCCCAGAGCTCGAGCGTCGCCCTGACGTGGGCTCCCTCGCCGTCGTACTCGGTCGAGAGCAGCGGCTCGAGGTACGGGAGCGGCTCTTCGCTGGGAGCGATCCGGGCGGCCCCGATCAGCTCCTCGCCGTGCTCGCGGGCGTCCTCGGGACGAAGCGCGACGAGGACGAACAGCTCGCTCGCTGCCGTCACCGCCCAGACGGTGCGGATAGTCGAGAAGCCCTCGTCGGGCAGCTCCCACGCGACTCCAGGCCCCGACAGCGGGCCTGCGGGGCCGGTGCCCGAGGCGGCGATGCCGTGGACGCGCGTCGTCGTTCCGTCGACCGTGAAGCCGAGCGCCGGCCCGGCCGGGGTCCAGGAGACCTCCAGCGGTCCGCGCTCGCCCTCCAGCCGCGCTCGCCCCTCCTCGAGCGGGGCGTCGGTGGCCGCCTCGACCGGCTCGCCGTCGCCGAGCGCGAGCGCGCGGGCGCCGGCGCCGCCGGCCAGCAGCGAGCAGTAGCCGCGGGCGCCGCCGAGCAGCGAGATCGACCTCAACGCGGGCTCTCCTCGCCGCGGTCGAGCTCGGCGCCCTCGGCGGGGATCTCGCGGGCGCTGCCGTCGAAGTCGTAGTCGCGGCCCGGGCCGCCGCGGGCCGGCTCGCCGCGATCCGGCCGCGGCCCGGTCCCGTTGCGCTGCCAGCCGCTCGGGCGGCGGTCGTAGAGGAAGAAGACGGTTCGCGCCGGCCCGACCCGCCGCGCGACCGCGACCAGGAGCTGGCGCAGCGCCGCCCGGCTCGGCGGGATCAGCAGCAGGAAGCCGAAGACGTCGGTGATGAACCCGGGCGTCATCAGCAGCGCCGCGCCGAAGATGATCGCGGCGCCGTCATAGACCTCCTTGACCGGCATCCGGGTCCGCGCCAGGGCCTCCTGAAAGCGCCGCCACGCGGACCGTCCCTGCGAGCGCAACAGCGCCGCCCCGAGCAGTCCGTCGACCAGCAGCAGGGCCAGCGTCGGCCAGATCCCGATCAGGTCGCCGACCTGGATGATCACCCAGAGCTCCGCGATCGGCAGGACGATGAACAGCAGGACCAGGAAGATCACGCCGATCAGCCTAGAGAACCGCCGCCCCGGCCCGGGCTCGCGAGTCCGCTACCTTTGGGCCCATGACCGATGCGACCAAAGTCACCGAGGAAGAGGTCTACGAGGCGCTCGAGGAGGTCATCGACCCCGAGCTCGGCCTCGACTTCGTCTCCCTCGGCCTCGTCTACGACGTCGAGATCGAGAACTCCGCCGAGGTCTACGTCACCTTCACCCTCACCACCCCCGCCTGCCCGATCGGCCCCCAGGTCTCCGAGCAGATGAAGGAGTTCGTCGGCGACATCGACGGCGTCACCGCCGTCTACCCGAAGATGATCTTCGACCCCCCCTGGTCCCCGGAGATGATGTCCGAGGACGCCAAGTTCGCGCTGGGGTTCTGAGGGGCATAGATTCGCGGTATTCGAGCCGCGGCAGTGGCCGCGGCAGTCGCGCAGGAAGTGGACGGTGCCGCGCTCCCGGGGGCAGCCGAGGACTTGGGCGATCGCTGCCGTCAGGCCCGGGTGGGCGTCGGAGATCGCGGCCACGGCGCCGACGGGACAGCCCGGGACTGGCGCGGCCGCTCGAGCGCGCTGTGCGGCCTTGTGGACCTGATGAGATCGAGGCGCCGGTGAAGCGCTTGCGACCGGGATAGCCGTTAGAACGGCTGATCGTGAGAATGAGCAAGGCCAGCATCGATCGTTCCGGCAAGCTTCTGCGGGGTTTCTGGCGCGGCGATCGCTTGGCGGATGCCGAAGTGGCAGACGCGCTTGAGCTCGTGGCGGCGTTTCGGCAGGCCCACGCGTATCCGCTGACGCTCGTTGCCGTCGGCCTGCGTCAGTTCGTCGAGCGTGACGCGTCGACCGGTGTGGTGGGCCAGCGCCTCAAGCGCATGGACCGCATCCTCCAGAAGCTCGTCCGGTTTCCGAGCATGCGGCTCGCACGGATGCAGGACATCGGTGGCTGCCGTGCGGTCTTCGCCGGCCCGGACGAGGTTGAGATGGTTGCCGCACGAGTGCGGCGCAACTGGGAGGTCACCGCGGAGAAGGATCGTCGTAGGGACTCGCCGGGGCCGATGGGCTACAGGGCGCTGCACCTGGTCGTAGCACGTGCTGCGCCGGCGTCGGGCGAGCAGCGGTCGATCGAGGTGCAGCTCCGAACTCGCGGCCAGCACCTCTGGGCCGAGGAGGTCGAGCGGGTTGCATGGCTCAACAGGCTCCCGCTCAAGGATGCGCAAGGGCCCGAGGAGCTGATCGAGTACTTCGAGGTCGCAGCCGACATCATCGAGCAGCGTGAGCGCGGCCCTGCCAACGAAGTCGATAGCGATCTCATCGAGCGCCACGCCCTGCTTCGCCGGCGGGTCCTTGGCTACCTCCAGGTGAGAAGCTAACGTTCCCGTTGATGGCGATTCGGCATTTCCTCCTGATCTATGACCTCGACGCAGCCGAGTTGGTCGTCGAGCGCGACCTCGGCGAGGACGCCGACGCAGCGGCCGCCGAGTACTCGCGCGTTGAGGCGGAGTACCGGAATCGCCAGGGGTTCGAGATCGTTCTGGTCGGGGCGGACTCGATCGAGACGATCCATCAGACCCACGCTCATTACTTCAACGGAGCTTCGGCCGAAGCGTTCGACGAATTGCTTGCCGGCGCTTGAGTCGCAGGCCACCGCGACGCCCGGGGCCGCGCGGCCCGCTGTAAGCCGACCTGGCCACCATCCATGTCCCGGATCAGGACGAGCGAGGCTCAGAGCCTTGGCGGAACGATCGCGATCGTCGCTGGTGCCCCGCAGCGGGCTCTCATCCATGGAGGTCCTGCTCGAAATCCTCGACGAGATTGAGGAGCTCATCGCATTCCCAGACCCTTCCCCAGCGGCGCTCGTTCAGCCGCTGCAGCACCCCCGCGTCCTCGAGCGCCTTGAGAGCGCCCTGCACTGCGACGTGAGAACGGCCGGTCAGGTTCTGACCTGCGGCGACGTCGATCACCGGCTGCCCCGGGAGCGCCGTGACGATCTGACGGACGGTCGCGTCCGAGCGAGGGTTCCCGAGGCGATCGATCCAGTCGGCCTGGGCGGCCTCGATCCGGGTCGCGATCTCTTCCGCGCCCCGGGCTGCGCGCTCGGTGGCGTCGGCGAAGAGCTCAACCCACCCGCTCACATCGCCGGCGCTGTAGCTGCCAAAGCCCGCGACGTAGGCTTTCGGCTCAGCCGCGAGCACCAGGCTGATCGGCGGGATGTAGTGCGGGGTTTCTCCGCGTCTGCGGAAGACCGTGTAGATCAATGCGCGACCGACTCGCCCGTTGCCGTCGACGAACGGGTGGATGTTCTCGAACTGGGCGTGAGCGATCGCAGCCTGGGCGATCGGCGACAGGTCCTCGCGATTCACGAAGTCGCAGAGGTCTTCGAGTAGGCCGGCTACGTGCTCGGGCGGGGGTGGAACGTAGACGGCGCCGATCGGGTTGTAGTCGCTCCCGCCGATCCAGTTCTGGACATCGCGAACGATGCCCGCGATGTTCCGGTCCACCGTGAACCGGAGCAGGGCCCTGTGAACATCCAGGATGTCCTCGACGGCGAACGGCTCGTCCGCTGCGCCCACCTCGATGGCGCGCCTCATCGCGTCGACGTTGCCGAGCACCTCGGCGGCGCGATTGTCGCCGCCGGCCTTCCCGCGGGGGCTGTACGCGGCTCTCGCAAGACGCTTCTGCGAGATCTGAAGACCCTCGATTCGGGACGAGGCGGCGCTCTCGGAGCGCAGCAGATTGGCGGCCAGGGCGTTCAAGGAATCGACGGCCACGGTCGTCGCGTTGAGCCTCACCAGCGCCTTGGCCGTGGAACCCACTGCATTCACGGCATCCCCCGACAACGGAAAGTCGCGATCCGCGATCCGGTCGGGTATGAAGACCTCGTAGGTCCCAGCCTTGCGACGCTGACGGCCAGAAGTTGCGGGATCTGGCTCCCAGATGCGCGTCTCGCGATGGCCGAGCGGCGACGTCTCTGCGGCGGTTTCGGTCACCGGGGAAACCTTTCAGACGGCTCCAAGCTTTGAAAGGGTAGCATTACAGCCCTACAAAGCTCCGGGTACTCTGAAGGGTTCCGGAGGCCGAAAGCCTCTGTCGCCGGCAGTCGAAGGCTCTGTGGCTGCTGATTAACGATGCCCTCGCACGATGGACACCTCCCGGCGCGCCCGCGCTCTCGCCCGCGCTTGCCGCCGATGAGTTCCCGGGCTCGGCGGGGTCTCTGCCGGTAAGACTTTGACCCCGCCGAAAGGATGCAGCGCATGGCCTCACTGGTCCTGAAGATGTCCGTCTCGCTCGACGGCTGCGTCGCGGCGGCCGACGGGAGCGGCGAGTGGATGGCCGCCGGTCGCTCCGCGGATTCGACCGGTTGGGTCCTCGAGACCGTCAGCGGCGCCGGCGCACACCTCGTCGGCGCCGGCGCCTACGCGGAGTGGGCGTCCTACTGGCCCGGCGCATCCGGGCCGTTCGCCGAGGCGATGAACGAGATTCCCAAGGTCGTGTTCTCGAGCTCGCTCACGTCCGCCGGCTGGGGCGAGACGGAGATCGCCGCCGGCGATCTGGCCGAGGCCGTCACGCGGCTCAAGCGGGAGCGCTCGGGCGGCTACCTGCTCGCCCAGGGCGGGGCACGGTTCGCGCGCTCGCTGGTCGCAACCGGCCTGATCGACGAGTACCGCCTCGTCGTCCACCCGGTCGTCCTCGGCGCCGGCGAGCGGATCTTCACCGCGCCGCTGTCGATCGAGCCGCTGAGCACCATCGCCTTCAGCGGCGGCGCGGTGGCCCACGTCTTCGCGGCGCGATCGTGATCGACCGGTT
>CAZTGN010000053.1:7260-12780 GCA_964613275.1 uncultured Conexibacter sp.
GGTTTCGAGAGAGGGAGTGACCGATGGGCAAGCTGATCTACTCGATGGGCGTCTCGCTCGACGGCTACATCGCCGGGCCGGGCGGCTCCTTCGACTGGTCGGTGCCGAGCGAGGAGCTGCACCGCTTCCACAACGAGCGGGTCCGCGAGCTCGGCGGCCACCTGCTCGGCCGGAACCTCTACGAGACGATGCTCTACTGGGAGACGGCCGACCGGGACCCGGATCTCGGTGAGGTCGAGCGCGAGTTCGCGGCCATCTGGCTGGAGCTCCCGAAGGTCGTCTGCTCGACGACGCTCGCCGACGTCGAGGGCAACACGCGGCTGGTGCGGGACGGCGTCGTCGCGGAGGTCGAGCGCCTGAAGGCGGAGGGGGGAGGGGACCTGGGGGTCGGCGGCGCCGGGCTGGCCGCGACCCTGATCAGGGCCGGCCTGGTCGACGAGTTCGAGCCGTTCGTCCACCCGGTGATCACCGGCGGCGGCATGCCGTTCCTTCCCGATCTGGAGGAGCCGCTCGACCTGGAGCTGGTCGGGACCCGGACCTTCGACACCGGGGTCGTCTTCATGCGCTACCGGCGGTCCGGGCGGGGATGAGCAACGCGATCCTCCACCGCGACCCGGCGACGACGGCGGCCGAGCCCGAGCGCCGCTTCCGTCTCCCGCTGGGGTGACTCGCGCCGAGATCCCGGCCTCACCGACCCCAGCGGGACGGGCCGGCGCCGGGGAGGGCGCGCGCGGGGGCGCCGGGAGGGCGCGCTCGGTGGCGCCGGGAGGGCACGCTTGGCCTCGCTGGGGCGCCGCAGCCCGAGATGCCGGCATCCCGCGCCCCAGCGGCGGCGCCCGGGGCGCGGATCCCCCTGCGCCGGGGCGCCTCAGCACGGGATACCGGTGCTGCGCGCCCCAGCGGGGCCGGGCACGCAGCGCCGCCGGAGGCTGCGATCGGTCAGCCGTCCGCAGGCAGGTGGCTGAAAGTTACCAAAGCAGTAATTTTTTGGCAACTAGGGGTGGTACACTCAGATACATGAACCGCACCGAGCGCAAGCTGATGCGCCTGGAGCAGATCGCCCGGCTCCGCCGGGCTCAGCGCCACGCACCACAAGAGCGAGACATCGGGAGCGTGCGAGCCGAGCTGGAGGTCGAGCTCGGCGAAACCGTCTCGCAACGTCTTGCTGCTCGATTCCTCGGCGTGAGCCACACGGCGCTACAGCGATGGATCAGGGCGGGAGACCTGCCGCTGGTCTACAACCCGAGGGGGCGCCGGGAGGTCCCGGTCGCCGCGTTGCTCGATCTCAACGAGGGGGTCGAGCGTGAGCGCGCGCGTGGTCGTCAGCGCAGGCGCCACCTGGAAGTCGTGATGAAGGAGCGGCGGGAGCGGGCCCGGCGAATCCGAGCCGCTGACCTCGGTGTCGGGACCGGCGGGGGCGGCGATGGCCACGGCGGGGCCGACCGGCGGGCCCTCGCCTATCACCGCGCGGTGGCGAAACGGCTTGATCGCCAGATGATCGGCGAGGCACGTCATCACGTCTGCAAGTGGCGGTCCCAGGGGAAGCTCGACCCTCGCTATGCCGACGAGTGGGAGCAGGTCTTGCGGCTTCCGCTGGCCGATGTTCGTCGAACGCTCGTCCGCGACGACGAGCCCGGGCGGGACCTTCGACAGAACTCGCCATTTGCGGGCATGCTCAGCGAGCCGGAGCGGCAGCGCGTCCTCGAACTGGTCGACTGATGACACGGGCTGAGCTCGAACACGTGATCGGTGCAGCAGCGAACGCGCTGGGAGAGGACGCGTTCGTGGTCATCGGCAGTCAAGCGATTCTCGGCTCGTGCCCCGAAGCGCCGGCCGGACTGCTCCGGTCGATGGAGGTGGACCTCTTTCCCAAGGAGCACCCAGACCGGGCCATCGAGGTGGACGGTGCCCTGGGAGATGGCTCGCCGTTTCACCAAGCGTTCGGCTATTACGCGCACGGTGTCGGACCTGAGACGGCGCAGGCTCCGGCGGGCTGGGAGGATCGGCTCGTCCCGGTCGATATCCCGGCGCGCGTCGGATCGGCGCAATCCCCCAGGGCCTATTGCCTCGAGCCGCACGACCTGGTGCTCGCCAAGTGCGCCGCCGGTCGCGATCGCGACTGGGAGTTCGCGAAGGAGGCGGTCGTGGGCAAGGTGGTGGAGTCACAGGTGCTCTTGTCGCGTGCCAGCGGCCTTCCCCTGGACGAGAAGCAGGTGCTGGACATTCATCGGCGGCTCGAGGCCATCACGGCGGCACGCGGATAGCCACCCGGGGGTCATCCCGCGGGGGCCGAAACGTGTTGGGCTCTGAGTCGGCCTACGGGCGCGGAAGCCCGAGCTCCCGCTGAAGGTTCCAGTAGACGTCGCGGTAGGGCACCGGCCGATCGGGCCGGACAAGGTCGACGACCCGCCGGTCGCCGAGCGGTTGCTCGAGGTAGATGTGAACCGGGCAGTCCACCCAGCCACGCTTGGGATCGTCCTCGCCGCAGACGAGGATCAGTACGGTCACGGACGTCTCGTCCTCCTCGAAGAGGACTGAGCACACGCCCTCCCTGCCGTGCAGGGGAACACGCAGCTGAAGCCTTCCCGGCTCGCGCTCCATGTGCCCCTCACACGCGCGCCAGCGCTGCTCGTGCGGGATCCAGTCCCCGATCGGCTCGATCGTCGATCTATCGCTCATGGAGGCGAGTCTGCACGCCGGTGCCGGACAGGGGAAGGGCTCCGGGCGACTTCTTGCTGATTCGAGCCTCTTTCATGGCTCATCGGAGACACTCGTGCGGAGAACGGAGCGGGAGATCCCGGACATCCGACTCGTCGAGCTCGAGGGCGGCGGGGGGTCGGATCGTCGCCGCGTGGTGGCGATCGACGACGGCGATCCATCGCAGGGTCCTGTCCGTGATACACAGCGCCCGAGCGCGCCGACGTCGTGATCGGCGCGACCGACCCGGAGGCGAGAGGCGTTGTGAGCAAGTCGATGAGCGCGCGGGAGCCGATCGCGCCCGGCCTCGCCCTCGGCCAGCTCGCGATCGCCGGCCTCCGGGGGGTCGGGACTACGGCGCTGGTATCGCGACGGCCTCGGGCTGCTGCCGAGCGGGGGGTCGCTGTTCGCGGGGCCGCCGGCGGCGAAGGTCAACGGCCTCCCGGGTCCGGTCCTGCCGGTGCGCTGGCTGCTGGACGGGCGGGAGCGCGTCCAGATCGAGCTTTTCCGCTTCCTGCGCCCGAAGCCGCGGCCGCGCCGGGCCGACGAGACGGCCGCCGACCACGGCTACCGGCGCGCCGGCTTCCACGTCGCCGGCTTCGACCGGGCCCTGGGCTCGCTGGCGCGGCTGGGGTCGGAGCCCATCGGCCCGGTCCTGGGTGAGCGGTCGCAGCGGCGGGCCTGCCTGCGCGACCCGGAGGGCAACTGGGTCGAGCTGATGGAGGACGACCCGCTCGCCGGCCGGCCGGCCGCGAAGCGGTGGCCGGGCGCGCGGGCGACCCTGCGCTCGGTGACGGTCTCGGTGCCCGATCTCGACGCCGCGGTCGCGAGCTGGGCCGGCGGGATCGGGCTCGACGACGCGCCGCGGCCCGTTCACGGGGTCGAGCACGAGGCCCTCTGGGGCCTGGGCGGGGCGCGCCGGCGCGATCGCAGCCTCGACGCCGGCACGGCCGTGATCGAGCTCGTCGAGTACGAGGACCCCGTAGGGCGTCCCGCGGAGCCGGGCCGGCGGCTCTGCGACCAGGGGATCATGAACGTCGCCTTCGTCGCGCCCGAGCGGGCGAGCTTCGACCGCACGTTCGGGCGCTGGGTCGCCCGCGGCTTCGAGCCGACGAGCGCGACTCCGCTGGAGGCCGGGTCTTTTGCGTCATGTACTTCGACCTGCCCTCCGGCGAGAACGTCGAGCTGCTCTACCCGCGCCGCTGGGCCCGGCGTCTGACCGGCTTCGCCCCGACCCCGTCCCTGCGGTCACGATGAAGGTCTTCGTGACCGGCGCGCTCGGCTTCATCGGCCGCGCCCTGCTCGACCGCTACCGCGCCGCCGGCGCCGAGGTCGCCGGGGTCGACCGGAGCGCCGATCCGGCGCTCGGCGTCGTCGCCGGCGACACCGTCGAGCCCGGGGATTGGTCCGAGCGCATGAGCGGGGCCGACATCGTCTTCCACACCGCGGCCGTCGTCTCGAACACGGCCCCCGCGGACGCCTGCTGGCGGGTCAACGTGCTCGGCACGCGCCGGGTCGTCGCGGCGGCGTCCGCCCGGGGCCTCGGGCGCTTCGTCCATCTCTCCTCGGTGGCCGCGTTCGGCTTCGACCTGCCCGGCGAGGTCACCGAGGCGCACCCGGTGAGGCCGAACGGGAACCACTACGTGGACACGAAGATCGCCTCCGAGCAGGTCGTCCTGCAGGCGCACGCCGCGGGCGAGATCGAGTGCTCGATCGTGCGGCCCGCCGATGTCTACGGTCCGGCCTCGCGACCCTGGACCGTGCTTCCCGTCGAGCTGTTGCGCACGGGTCGGCTGCTGCTGCCCGCCCGCGGCCTGGGCGTGTTCAGCCCGGTCTACGTCGACAACCTCATCGACGGCCTGGTCGCCGTCGGCGAGGCGGACGCCCCGCGGGGCCAGGTGATCACGATCGGTGACGGCGTCGCGCTCCCGGCCCGGGAGTTCTCGGTCACTATTCGCTGATGCTGGGAGGAGCCCCCGTGTGGACGCTGCCGACGCCCGTCGCCATGGGCCTGGCGGGCGCCGCCGGCGCGGTCCTGCTCCGGCTCGGCACCGAGACCGAGATCGGCGCCGAGACGATGAGGATGCTCGCCCGCAGCGGCGGCTGCTCGATCGAGAAGGCGCGCGCGCTGCTCGACTGCGAGCCGCGGGTGGACCTCGGGGAGGGCATGCGACGAACCGAGGGCTGGCTCGCCCGCGAGGGCCTGCTGGGCGATGAACGCCGACGACAGGAGGAAGGCGATGGATGACGGGAACCGGTGGCCGACCGCCGTGATCAGCGGCGGCGGCAGCGGGATGTCGAGGTCAACCTGATCGGGTCCCGCAACTTCTCCGCGGCGGTGCTGCCGCTGATGACCCCCGGCGCCCAGCTGGCGCTGATCGCCTCGCTGGCCGGACTCGTGCCCAACTACGGCTACGCCGCCTACAGCGCGTCGAAGTTCGGGGTGGTCGGGCTCGCCGGCTGTCTCAGGCTCGAGTACAGGCCGAAGGGGATCGACGTCTGCGTGGTCTGCCCGCCCGAGGTCGAGACGCCGATGGTCACCGAGGAGCGGCGGAGCGGCGACGCGGTCGGGCTCGAGCTGAAGAAGTTCTCGGGCACGCTCGGGCTCGAGGAGGCCTGCGAGCAGATCCTCTCCGGTCTCGCTGCCCGGCGTTGGATGGCCGTGCCCGGGCGCCGGGCACGGCTGACGCGCCGCCTCGCCCAGCTCGCACCGGCGCTGATGAGGAGGACCAGCGACCGCATGGTCCGGCGCGCGCTGGCGCAGCGCTGACGACTCGACGGTTGGGGATTGACAGGAATCGTCGAAGGTGGTTAGGATGCCGG
>CAZTGN010000054.1:0-12591 GCA_964613275.1 uncultured Conexibacter sp.
GCTGCGGAGCTGATCTCCGAGCGACGGCGAGGGCTCTCTGAGCAGCGTCCGCTGACCGGGCCGACCCGTGGTGCTCATCGACGCGCCTCGAGCACCCCGCGCCGCAGCTCCGCGGCCAGCTCGCCGAGGCTCAGCGCCTCCTCGAGCCGCTGGGCCGGCGTCGTCGCCCGGTGACGGCGGCGCCGGTACTCGAGGTCGAGAGCATCGAGCCGGCGCAAGCGCCGCCGCTCGGTCGCCCGGCTGTCGGCTTCAGCGGCCACGGGTTAGACCGACGTTAGCCGGACCGTCGGCTCGATGCGAGGACTGCGGCGGGCGCCTACAATCCCGCGCTCGCCCGGGCGCCGTCCACACCCCGCGCCCGGCGCTCCCGCGAGCATCGGGAGCGGCCGCCGAGGCGGGATACTGCGTCTCGGTCCGTAGCCCAGCATGGCACCACCGAGCCCACAGAGAGCCTGGCGCCGGTCCAGGAGCCGACGCGCCTCGGCGCGGGGAGCGGGTCGTGCGCCGGCCCCGTTCATAGTCGGCGTCAACCGCTCCGGGACGACGCTGCTGCGGATGATGCTGGACGCCCATCCGCAGCTGACGATCCCGCCCGAGACGCACTTCGTGCCGGAGCTGATCGAGGCGGCGGAGGAGCGAGACCCGACGCCGGAGTCGCTGCTCGAGACGATCACCCGGCAGCGCGAGTGGGGTGACTTCGGCCTCGACGAGGAGCGCCTGCTCGAGCGCTTCGCCGCGATCGAGCCGCTCAACGCCGGCGACGCGCTGCGGGCCTTCTACACCGCCTACGCCGAGCGGGCCGGCAAGCCGCGCTGGGGGGAGAAGACGCCGATCTACGTCAGGAGCATGCGCAGGATCGAGCGGGCCCTGCCGGAGGCGCGGTTCGTGCACGTGATCCGCGACGGCCGCGACGTCGCCCTCTCGATCCGCGACCGGGCGACCAAGGAGCACCCGATCGATCGCATCGCCGAGCGCTGGGTGCGGCGGATCACCCGCGCCCGCGAGCAGGCAAGGCGCCTCGCCCACTACGAGGAGATCCGCTACGAGAGCCTGATCCTCGAGACGCGGCCGACGCTGGAGCGGATCTGCGCGCACCTCGAGCTGCCCTGGGACGACGCGCTGCTGGACTACCACCGGCAGTCGGCCGAGCGGCTCGAGGAGATGCGCCGCGAGCTCCCCGAGGACGGCAGGAGGACGACGCTCAGCGTCGAGCGGCGGATGGCGACGCATGCCCGGACGACCGAGAAGCCCGACCCGAGGCGGGTGAGCCGCTGGCGCGAGGCCATGGGCCGCTCCGAACGCGAGCTGTTCGAGTCGATCGCCGGGCCGCTGCTCGCCGAGCTCGGCTACGCGATCGGCGACGGCCCCGGCACGGAGCCGCGCGAGGGCGGAGAGCGATGAAGGCGCAGCGGCAGCCCGGCTGGCGCCATCCGCTCGCGATGGCGGCGAGGCTGCGCCGTCGGATGGCGGAGCCGAAACGGCTTCCGGCACCGTTCGTGGTCGGCGTCAACCGCTCCGGGACGACGCTGCTGCGGATGATGCTGGACGCCCATCCGCAGCTGACGATCCCGCCCGAGACGCACTTCATCCCCGAGGTGATCCGCCGGGCCAACCACGAGAACACGCGGCGGCGGCTGATCCGCTCGATCACCAGGCACCCGCGCTGGGGCGACTTCGGCCTCGACGAGGCAGCGCTGCGGGCGCGGGCCAAGCAGGAGCGGCCGCTGACCGCGGCCGGGGCGATCCGCTGCTTCTACGAGCTCTACGCGGCCGAGCAGGGCAAGCCGCGCTGGGGCGACAAGACCCCACGCTACATGCGGGCGATGCCGCGGATCGCGCGAGCGCTGCCGGAGGCCCGCTTCGTCCATCTGATCCGCGACGGGCGCGACGTCGCGCTCTCCCAGCGCGAGCGCGTCATCGGCAGCGAGACGGCGACCATGGCGGCGATGGCCGACCGCTGGCAGCGGCGGATCATCGCCGCCCGCGAGGGCGCCGCCGAGATCCGGGCCGACGCCTACCTGGAGGTCCGCTACGAGGACCTCGTCGGCGACACCGAGGCGACGCTGCGGCTGATCTGCGAGTTCGTCGAGCTCGACTTCGCCCCGGCGATGCTCGACTACCACCGGCGCGCCCCCGAGCGGCTCGCGGAGATGGATCGCGATCTCGACAACGCCGAGAACGGGATCATCCGCACCGCCACCAACCGGCTCGCCGCCCACGCGCTGACGACCGAGCCTCCGACCACCGATCGAAGCGGCCGCTGGCGACGGGAGATGACCGCGGCCGAGCTGGCCGACTTCGAGCGGGTGGCCGGGGCGCTGCTGGCCGAGCTCGGCTACGAGTCCAGCAACGAGAGATCCCCGGCCCGGGAGGGGGCCGAATGAGGCTGCCCACCCCGCTGCGCCGCAACCGCCCGGCCGGGCCTCCGGTGCCGTTCATCGTCGGCGTCACCCGCTCCGGGACGACGCTGCTGCGGCTGATGCTGGACGCCCATCCCGACATGGCGATCCCGCCCGAGACGCACTTCGTGCCGGCGCTGATCAAGGCCACCCGCAAGCGCGGCGTCACCTGCGAGGAAGCCCACGCGATCGTCACCGGCCACCGCCAGTGGGGTGACTTCCAGCTCGACTCGGCGGCCCTGCTCGAGCGCTACTGCGCGCTCGACCGGATCGACCCGGAGACGACGATCCGGGCCTTCTTCGAGCTCTACGCGGAGGGCCAGGACAAGCGTCGCTGGGGGGACAAGACGCCGAACTACGTGAAGCGGATGAAGCAGATCGACCGCTGGATCCCCGAGGCGCGGTTCGTGCACATGATCCGCGACGGCCGCGACGCGGCGCTGTCGCGCTTCAAGCGGATCCTCAAGGACCCGCCGCCGATGGAGACCGTCGCCGAGCGCTGGGTGCGCAAGATCGAGGGCGCGCGATCCGACGCCGCCGGGCTCGACTACATCGAGGTCCAGTACGAGTCGCTGGTCCGCGACACGGAGCCCGAGCTGCGACGGATCGCCGAGTTCCTCGAGCTGCCCTGGGACGATCGGATGCTGCGCTACTACGAGCGCGCCGCCGACCGGCTCGCCGAGATGCACCGCGACCTGCCCGGCGCCGAGGGCAAGCCGCTGCGCCCCGCCGACCACCGCAAGGAGGCACACGTGCTGACCTCCAACCCGCCCGACCCCAGCCGGCTGGCCCGCTGGAAGGAGGAGATGGCGACCGAGGACGTCGTCGCCTTCGAGCGCGTCGCCGCACCGCTGCTCGCCGAGCTCGGCTACGAGGTGGTCTCCGGGCGGACGCCGACGACCGAAGGCGACGCGGGAGAGCAGCGATGAGAGCCGGGCGAGCTCGCGGCGGCGAGCCGGCGCAACCGCCGGCGCCCTTCGTGGTCGGCCTGACCCGGTCGGGGACGACGCTGCTGCGGATGATGCTCGACGCCCATCCGGAGCTGACGATCCCGCCCGAGACGCACTTCGTGCCGGAGCTGATCAAGGCAGCCCGCGCCGGCGCCGACGCGGAAGCGATGCTCGCGGTCATCAAGTCGAACCGAACCTGGAGGGACTTCGGCCTCGACGCCGCCGAGCTGCGCAAGCGACTCGACCTCGCCGGCCCGGGCGACGGCGCCGGCGCCGTCCGCGCCTTCTTCACCGCCTATGCGGAGCGCCAGGGCAAGCCGCGCTGGGGCGACAAGACCCCCGCCTACATGCTCTCGGTCCAGCGGATCGGCCGGACGCTGCCGGAGGCGCGCTTCATCCACCTGATCCGCGACGGCCGCGACGTCGCCCTTTCACAGTCGGCACGGGCGCTGAACGAGCAACCGCCACCGTCCGAGCAGGCGGCGCGCTGGGTGAAGCGGATCCGCAAGTCGCGCGAGCAGGCGGCGACGCTGAAGGGACCGCGCTACGTCGAGGCGCGCTACGAGGAGCTGGTCCGTGACCCGGAGGCGACGCTGCGGCGGATCTGCGCCTTCGTCGAGCTGCCCTGGGACGCGGCGATGCTCCGCTACCACGAGCGGGCGGCCGGTCGCCTCGCCGAGATGGCCGGCTCGCTGCGGGCCGAGGGCGGCCACGCCGAGCAGGCCGCCGGCTACCGGATCGACAACCACGCGCCGACGACGCGGCCGCCGGACCCGGCGAAGCTCGACAAGTGGCGCCGCGAGATGGCGCCCGCGGACGTACGCGCCTACGAGGCGGTCGCCGGCGATCTGCTGGCCGAGCTCGGTTACGAGGTGACGACTTGACCGGCGAGTCGTCCATGCCCGGGCGCGCAGCGGAGGACGCATGCGCATAGGTCTGGTCACCAAGTGGTTCAACCGCGGGCAGGCCTTCGTCTCCCGCTACATCCGCGACGCGCTCGATTCCCGCGGTCACGAGACGTTCGTCCTCGCCCGGCCGACCCGCGACAAGGGGCCGATGGCGGCGCACGTCGACCGCACCGGCGTCTGGGATCAGCCGGACGTCACCGAGGCCTCCGGCTGGGAGGTCCCGTTCGAGGAATACGAGCGCTGGATCGACGCGAACGGGATCGAGGCCGTCCACTGGGACAACTGCTACCAGCACGAGGAGATCGCCCGGATCCGCGAGTCGGGCACCAAGACCGTCGGCCGGTTCGTCTGGGAGATGTTCGGCGCCGACGACGCCGAGCCGGCGCAGCGCGCCTACGACGTCATCTACTCGCTGACCCGCTGCGAGCAGCGCCGCTACGGGGAGCTCGGGATCGAGAGCCCGTACATCCGCTGGGGCCTGCATCCGGAGCTGCTGGAGGCGGCCGAGGCGGCGCAGGCGGCCGGCCCGCACCCGCGGGCGCGAAGCGGAGGAGACGCCGGAGTGGTCTCCTTCTACTTCCCGGGAGCGCTGCTCGGACCCAGAAAGCCGCACAAGGAGGTCGTCGAGGCGTTCACGAACGCGCGCGGCGAGAACCTGCGGCTGGTCTTCAAGGCGCAGCTCGAGCGGCGGATGGGATACCTCGAGAAGGCGGCCGCCGCCGACCCGCGGATCGAGCTCGTGATCGACGACATGCCGACCGACGAGCACCTGCGCCTGTTCGCCTCCTGCGACGTCTGCCTCGGCCCGAGCCGCTGGGAGGGCCTCGGGCTGTTCCTGTACGAGGCGATCGCGTTCGCGATGCCGCAGATCACCAACGACAGCCCGCCGATGAACGAGGTCGTCGTCGACGGTGTCAACGGGCTGATCGTCGGCGACGCCCGTGACGGCGCCGCGCCGTCGGGCATCCCGTCGATGCGGCCCGACGTCGCCGCCCTGACCGACGCGATCGAGCGCCTCGCCGACCCCGGCCTGCGCGCGGAGCTCGCCGCCGGTGCGCGGGCGAGCCGCGACGAGCACGCCTGGGAGCGGACCGTCGCCGACTACGCCGAGCTGTTCGCGGGGCTGGAGTCGTGAAGGCGCGGCGCGAGGTCATCCGCTCGGTGGCCGGCTGGCGTAGCCGCCGCTCGGCGGTCCGCCGCGCCGCCTCGGGTCCGCCGCCGGCGCCGTTCGTGGTCGGCGCCACCCGCTCGGGAACGACGCTGCTGCGGCTGATGCTCGACGCCCATCCCGGGATCGCGATCCCGTCGGAGACCCACTTCATCCCGGAGCTGGTGGCGGCCCGTGAGAAGCACGGCGCCACGCGCGAGCAGATGCTCGAGCTGCTCACCTCACACCGCCGCTGGGGCGACTTCACGATCGCGCCGGAAGAGCTGGCCGAGCGCTGGGCACGGATCGAGCCCCTGACCGGCGCCGGGGCCGTCCGCGCCTTCTTCCGCCTCTACGCCGAGAAGCAGGGCAAGCCGGACGCCCGCTGGGGCGACAAGACCCCGGGCTACGTGAAGTCGATGCGGGAGATCCAGGGCTACCTGCCGGAGGCGCGCTTCATCCACCTGATCCGCGACGGCCGCGACGTCGCGCTGTCGGTCCTCGAGCAGAGCTGGGGCCCGCAGTCGATCGAAGCCGCGGCCGAGAAGTGGCGCAGCCGCGTCAACCGGGGCCGATCGCAGGCCCCCTACCTCGGCTTCTACATGGAGGTCCGCTTCGAGGACCTCGTCCTCGAGACCGAGCGCGAGCTGCGGCGGATCTGCGAGCTCATCGGGATCGACTTCGACGAGCGCATGCTCGGCTACCACGAGACAGCCGAGCAGCGCCTGCAGGAGAAGGCGCGGGCGCTGCCCCGGGCGCACGGCGAGGCGCAGTCCGCGGAGAAGCGGCTGGCGAGCCACGCGAAGACGTTCGAGCCGCCGAACCCGGAGCTGATCGGCACCTGGCGCAAGCGCATGGACGCCGCCGACCGCGCGGCCTACGAGGCGCTCGCCGGCGATCTGCTCGACGAGCTCGGCTACGAGACCGAGAACCCGAACGGGACGGGCGCGGTTCATCGCCCGCGCCGCGGCCCGCGCCTGCCCCGCCCCCTGCGCCGGGTCGTCGCCATCGCCCAGCACGCGACCGGGGTGCGCGATCCGGTCGGGCAGCGACCGCCGGCGCCGTTTCTGATCGGCGCCGCGCGTTCCGGCACCGACCTGCTGGGGGCGATGCTCGGTGCCCACCCGGAGCTTGCGATGCTGAGCGAGACCGGGTTCGTCCCCCGCCTCGCGGAGCTGATCCGCTCCGAGCCGATGACGGTCGAGCGGGTGCTCAAGGTGATGGCCTCCGCCGGGCCGCTCGAGCTGCACGGGCTCTCCGAGGGCGCGATGCGGGAGCGGCTGGAGGCGCTCGACGACCTCAAGGCGGCGGCGGTCCTGCGCTGCTTCTACGGCGCGGCGGCCGAGAACGCGGGCAAGGACCGCTGGGGCGACGACACGCCCTCCTATCTGAAGCGGATGCGGCGGATCCAGCGGGCGCTCAGCGAGGCCCGCTTCATCCACGTCGTCCGCGACGGCCGCGACACCCTGGCGGCCCGCCCCGCGCAGATCAACACCGGCGCGGCGATCGCGACCGGGCAGCGCTGGCACAAGAAGGTGCGCTCGGCCCGCGTGCAGGCGCACCTGATGAACCACCTGCTCGAGATCCGCTACGAGGACCTCGTCGCCGACCCGGAGCCGGTCCTGCGCCGCGTCTGCGAGTTCATCGAGCTCGACTTCGCCGCGGCGATGATCGACCCGCCCGGGCGGAGCCGGATCGAGGACGCCCTCGGCCCGGTCGGCGGCTGGCGCGAGCGCCTCGAGCCCGATCAGCTCGAGGCCTTCGAGGAGGTCGCCGGCCCGATGCTCGACGAGCTCGGCTACCGCAGCGGCGCCGCGAGCGCGATCGGCTGACGGTACGGCCCGCTATCCCCGCTTCGACCCGTTGGGCGCCCGGCCGCGATCGCCGACGCCGGCACGCGCCTTCCAGATCTCGCTCGGCGCCGAGCGCAGCTCGGCCGTGATCGCCTCGAGCTCGTAGAGATCGCCGGGATCGACCAGCCCGGAGGTCATCAGCTCCTTGCCCAGCGCGCCGCGATCAGCCGGCGTGGCGCGGGCGAACAGGAAGCGCCCGATCAGGGCGTCGTTGTCGGTCGCCGCCCGGGACGGCAGGTCGGCGTGGTCGGCGAACCGGCGCAGCGTGCCGACCAGCTGCGCCGCCAGCTCGTCCTCATCCCGGTCCAGCCGCTTCGCGAGCTTGTGGAGCGGGGTTCCGTCGGCCAGGGTGAGCTTGGCCGCGCGCCTCTCACCGGCGGGAAGGCCGCCGATCACCGCCTCCTCCTCGATCCGCTTGTCGCCCCTTCCGAGCAGGCCGCGGATCATCTGCTTGAGCGGCTGCCTGTGCGCCTTCGGGATCGCCCCGGTGAGGGGCATCAGGACGATCCACAGGCCGAGGCCGAGGATCGGCACCACGACCTCGGCGACGGCCCCGGGCGGATCGATCAGGTAGTACGCCGCGGCGATCGCCGCGGCCAGCGAAGCCGCGATCGCGAACGTGCGCTTCGGCAGCTCGGCCGGGCTTCGCCCGCGCTGGCCCTTGATCAGGATCGCGGCGCTCGGAATGGCGAATGCGGCCATCATCGCGATCGGCGGCGCCCAGATCCCGAGCGGCGGGATCAAGAGCAGGCAGACCCCGATGAACAGCAACGCGGCGATCACGGCTCCGACGATGAAGTAGCGCGGCTTGTTCTTGAACTTCGCGGTCTTGCTCAGCATCCGGTAGACCGTCGGCGCGACCAATCCCGCCGCGAGAACCGGGATCAGCGCCGCCGCCTCGCCGTAGCCCTCGGGGGAGATCCGACCGAGCGCGCGAGCGAACAGGGTGATCGCCAGCAGCACGCCGACGAGCATCAGCAGGAAGTAGCCGAGCTGGATGCCGCGCGCGGTTCCGGGGCTGTACTCGTGCTCGGCCGCGTGGAAGGCGGGGGACTTGCGGATCGGCCGCAATGCCTTCCGGTAGCCGGCCGGGAGGAACGCCACCGCGAAGCCGGCCTTCGAAGCGAGGTGGTAGACGCCGAGCTGGTCCTGCGTGACGAACCTCGACAGCAGGAACAGGTCCATGTAGCCGACCGCCCACATCGACGCGACGAGCGGTATCCGTTGCGCTCCCCTGCGCATGATCGCAGCCGACTCGCCGATGTCGAACGCGAGCTCGACGCTGCGGCGCAGCAGGTACAGCACCGCCACGGCCGTGACCGCCGAGGCGACTGCGTAGGATCCGATCGCCGCCTCCACACCCGCGCCGGCAGCCAGCAGCGGCACCGCGATGAGCAGCGCCAAGGCCGGCCGCAGCGTTTCCACGAAGATGTACGGCGCCGGCCGCTCCTCCATCCACAGCGCCAGCGATCCGAGCCGGATCACGGCCCCGAACCCGCCGGCGACGCCCGCCCAGACGATCAACTCGGGATCGTTCTGCCCGTCGAGGAGAAAGCCGGACACGGCGTCGGCGAAGAGCAGGAACAGGGCGGTGCCGATCACCGAGACGACGAGCGTCAGGATCAAGCCGGTGCCGAGCGCGCGCTGGCGGGACTCGGCCAGATCGCCCTCCTCCTCCTCGTCGTCGTCGTCATCGTCGTCGCCGCCGCCGAACGTCCGCTTCATCGTGCCCTGCTTGGAGCCGAGGTTGAACAGGAAGCTCAGGAAGGCGGCCGCGAACAGCAGCAGCCCGTAGCGGCCGAAGTCCGCCGGGCCCAGGAACACGGCCACCACGATCGCGCCGACCAGCGTCAGGGCGTGGTTGATGAACAGCCCGACCGTGTTGAAGGACGAGAGCCGCAGCACCTTCTCGCCGAGTGCGGCGCCGCTGCCGCGACTCGGTCGGGACTGCGCCTCGCGCTTCGCCTCGGCCAGGCGTTCCTTGCTCATCGTCCGGCTCGGGCGGAATGGACCCTTCGCAGCATCCGGTAGCCGTTGATGGAGTCGTGCTCGAGGCAGTCGAGCACCTCGACGTAGCGCTCGTCGACCAGCCGCTGGCGGTCGGGCGACCTGCGGCGTCGCCACCGCTCGACGTTGCCTTGACTGCCACTCATCTGCTGCCGGAAGAATCGGCGCATCAGGGGCTCCTGCTTCAGCTCGACGAATCGCCGCAGACGATGGTAGGTGGCCCGGCGGCGAAGCTCCACGAGCTCGTCGAGGCTCACCGCCAGGAACCGATCGCTCGGCACGGCGCGGACGCCGACGTCGATCCGGCGCATCCGGCGGTCCCACCACCCGATCCCCTGCCGAAGGGTCCTCGGCCGCGCCAGCCATCGCGCCTGGGCGACCCGGGAGGCAGCCGTATCGCGGCCGTCCCGGACCACGTGGATGAACTTCGCCTCCGGAAAGAGCCTGTGCAGCGTCTCCGCCTGGGCGATCGTGTCGCAGCTCTGCTCGACGATCCCGGGCTTGCCCGCGGCGGCGGCCAGCGGCCCGAGCAGCGCGAAGAACAGCGCCCTGCACGCCGCTTCCGGCGCCGCGTCGAAGTCCCGGCGGAAGGCCGAGCACGCATCATCGAGGACCGCTGGATCGACGTGGCGGAAGAGCCCGCGAAGGCTGAGGCGCTGCAGGGCCAGGCCCCGCCACCAGCGGCCGCGCAGCCTGCTGACGAAGCTGTCCGGCGATGTCCGCCCCGCCAGCAGGTCCGGGAACCCGCCCGGGTCGACGTGGAAGCGAACCTCGTTGCTGACGTTGAGCAGCCTCGAGTGGCGACCGAGCAGCCGGGCGACGACGTGGGTGCCGCTGCGCCCGGTGCCGCCGACGAAGACGATCGGCAGATCTCTGTTCGCAGGCTCGGGCAGTGGTTGCGCTCCCAGCTTCGTCGTTCGATGAGGCAGCTAGCCGAGCGGGACCCGTGGAAGCGCAGAACGGCTTGACCAGCCACTCGACGAGGCAAGGATACCGGCTGCCACCGTCCCGGCGCCCGGGCTCAGACGGCCGCTCGCCGTCCCGGGGCCACGGGCGGACCGGCCCGTGCCGCCCGCCCGAGCAGGGCGAGGTGGTCGTCGAAAGCCTCGCGATAGGCGATCCCCTCGAGAACGTCCTGAAACTGCGGGTCGGCGCGACCGCCCCTCGACAGCCTCCAGATCTCCTCGACCCGCGCCGGCTCGTAGATCTCCGTCCACGAGCCTGCCGCCCCGATCATCCGATCGAGCTCGTCCCCGTCGGCGCCCTCCCAGATCATCGGCCGCTTCTCGACCTGTCGCCAGCGTCCGAGCAGCTTCGCCCGGAGGTTCATCCTCGGCTTGCCCGCGAAGTAGGGAACGGCCGCCCACGCGGGAACCAGCCGCGCGATCGCTCGCTGGTGCAGGCGAGCGGCCAGCCGCTCCTCCGGATCCATCGCGAATGCCGCCCCGATGAAGCCCCGGCACGAGAAGAGCGTGATCCGTTGAGCATCCGCGGCGAGTCCGGATCGATGCGCGAAGCGCTCCATCAGGTAGAACCAGTCGAGCAGCGCCGGCCCGCTCAGCCCGACCTCACGACCCCGCGCCAACGAAGCCGCGCACTCGTCCCGCGCCTGCTCGTACGCCTCGACCCGCGCACCGTGATGGCGGCGGCGGCCGGCCTCGCCGAGACGCTCGAGCAGCGCCGTCGGACCCCCCGAGGTCAGCCTGCGGAGCCGTCGCGGCGAGGAGTAGTAGAAGCCGTGCGCGATCTCGCCGCCGTGCCCCGAGACCTCCGCGCCCGCGGAGAACCGCGGCGGCAGCCTCATCTTCCCCCGGACCTTCGACGCATGACGCATCCCGTCGTGGATCCGGTGGACCGCCCGGGCGCGCTCCCGCAAGCCCTTGTCGTAGACCTTCACCCGATCGCCGCCCCAGACCACCCTGTGCTCGAAGCGGCCCTGCAGCAGGCCGAACAGCTCGCGGGCGACATCCGCCTCCCCGGGGGTCATGTCGGAGGTGACGAACCGAGCGGGGATGTCGTTGGCCACGAAGACCGCCGCGGCGAGGCGGCTGTCGCGCCCCCCGGAGACATCGACCCGCGGGGCCTCGGGAAAGAGATCGATCGTGGCATGCGCGGCTTCAGCCGCTTCCGCCTCGAACTCGTGCAGCCATTCATCGACCGTCGTGCGTGGCGACGGGGCGACGACCGCCCCGATCGCGTCGGTCGAGCGCGCCTCGATCGCACCGTCGGAGGCGCGGACGGTCGTCGCGGGCGGAACCCGCGTCGCGCCGGCGATCGGCGTCCTCGAGCCGATGAACCAGCCCATCGCCGCGAACGATCGCCACGCCTCGATGTCGGAGCGGGCGGCGACGCCGAGAAAGAGCGGCAGGGCACCGAGCCGGTTCGACCAGGCGGTGACGCCGTTCACCTCCATCCGGTAGAGCCGGCCCGCCCCCAACCGGTCATTGCAGATCAGCAGCTCGCTCCTGATCTTGCTCGCGACCACGATCACGGCCGGAGCGTCGAGATCGACCGCCGCGCGGGCGGGCTGCCGGTCGAGCGCCTCACCCAGCTCGAGCGCCGTGGATGGAAGCTCGCCGGCGCCGGCAACCACACGCTTCCAACCGATCGGAACGTGGCTGCTGACGACGAACCTGGCTCGATCCTCGGCATGGGCGGGCCATGCGACCGTGCGCGCGGAGTCGGTCAGGCAGACGACGCCGACGCGGTCCCCGTGCCAGCGGTGACACGCGAGCTCCCCCTCGGCGGTGACGTCGTAATGCCTGGTCAACCGCTCGGCGCCCGCGTCGAGCCCGCGGGCATCGGGCGGCACCCTCGACGAGTACGCGACCCAGGTCGGGTCGATGACTTCGCCCATCCGCCGATGCTACCCGGGGGATCGTCGGGCGGTGGAGCACCTGACCGCCACGCCGGCCCGGGGATGACGCTCGCCTTCATCTAGTTGAATGGCCGGGGATGGAGGCCGCCGTCGCCAAGCACCGCGAGCTCGGGCTGACCGACCGCGAGCACGGGCTGATCGTCGCCGGGCTCGGACGCGAGCCGAACGACGTCGAGCTGGCGATGTTCTCGCTGCTCTGGTCGGAGCACTGCGGCTACAAGCACTCGCGCAAGCTCTTGCGCCGGCTGCCGACCGAGGGGCCGCGGGTGGTGATGGGACCGGGCGAGAACGCCGGCGCCGTCGATGTCGGCAACGGATACTCGGTCGCCTTCAAGGTCGAGTCGCACAACCACCCGAGCGCGGTCGAGCCGTTCCAGGGCGCCGCCACCGGCGTCGGCGGGCTCATGCGCGACATCTTCGCGCTCGGGGCGCGGCCGATCGCGATCCTC
>CAZTGN010000055.1:0-12529 GCA_964613275.1 uncultured Conexibacter sp.
GGGTGATCGCCGAGGTGGCCGACCGGGTGATGGTCATGTACGCCGGCGAGGTCGTCGAGGCGGGGACCCTCGAGCAGATCTTCTACGACCCCCGGCATCCCTACACGTGGGGCCTGCTGGGGTCGCTGACCCGGGTCGACCAGCCGCGACTCGCCCGCCTCGCCCAGATCGCCGGCCAGCCGCCGTCGCTGATCAATCCGCCGAGCGGCTGCCACTTCCGCAACCGCTGCCCGCACGAGTTCGCGAGATGCACCGAGCACCCGGGGCTCGAGCACCGTGACGGCGACGGCGGCCACGCCGACCGCTGCTGGCTGTCGGGCGAGCGGAAGCGGAGCCTGCGGGTCGTATCGACCGGGTCGATCGGGCTCGAGGGACCGGCCGCATGAGCGCGGGCGTCGCAGCCGAGCCCGCCGCGGCCGACGCCGGCGCCGCGGCCGGCGAGCCGATCCTCGTCGTCGAGCACCTCGTCAAGCACTTCCCGATCAAGGCGGGGATCCTGATCGATCGCCAGATCGGCGCCGTGCAGGCGGTCGATGACGTCTCCTTCGCGGTCGACCGGGGCGAGACGCTCGGGCTCGTCGGCGAGTCGGGATGCGGCAAGTCGACCCTGGCCCGGTCGATCCTGCAGCTGATCGCGCCGACGTCGGGCTCGGTCCGCTTCGAGGGCCGCGAGATCGCCGGCCTCGGCCGTCGCCAGGCGCGGGAGCTGCGCGCCGACATGCAGATGGTCTTCCAGGATCCCTACGCCTCGCTGAACCCGCGCAAGCGGATCGCCCAGATCGTCGGCGACCCGATGCTGCTGCACGGCATCGTCAAGCGCGACGAGGTCAAGGCGGTGGTTCAGGACCTGCTCGAGACGGTCGGGCTCAACCCCGAGCACTACAACCGCTTCCCGCACGAGTTCTCCGGCGGCCAGCGGCAGCGGATCGGGATCGCGCGGGCGCTCGCGCTGCGACCGAAGCTGATCATCGCCGACGAGCCCGTCTCCGCCCTCGACGTCTCGATCCAGGCCCAGATCATCAACCTGCTCGAGGACCTCCAGGAGGAGTACCGCCTCACCTACATCTTCGTCGCCCACGACCTCTCGGTCGTACGCCACGTCGCCGATCGGATCGCCGTCATGTACCTCGGCAAGATCGTCGAGATCGGCCCCGCCGAGGCCGTCTACAACACCCCGATCCATCCCTACACCGAGGCGTTGCTGTCCGCGGTCCCGATCCCCGACCCGCGCGCCAACGCCGCCCGCCGGCAGATCATCCTCGAGGGCGACGTCCCGAGCCCCGCCGAGCCGCCCGCCGCCTGCCGCTTCCACACCCGCTGCCCGCGCGCGACCGACATCTGCTCGGCCGAGGAGCCGGAGCTTATCGACCACGGCGACGAGCACTACGCCGCCTGCCACCACCCGCTCGACCGGGAGCCCTCGCGACAGCACCGCCCGCCGCGCTAGGTGGGTAGGAGCTCGACCTCGAGCCGCGGCTCGAGGTCGGCGATCCGCCCGAAGTCGGCGTCGGTGGACAGCAGGGTGGCCTCGCCGGCGATCGCGGCGACGGCGATCTCGACGTCGGTGAGCGGCACCGTCCGTCCGGCCACGCGGAGCGCGCGGGCCATCTCGCCGGCGGCGATCCATTCGTCCCGGCCGAGCTCGATCCAGTCGAGTGCCCGCAACGCCCGCGCGACGGCCACACGGTCCCGCTCCCGGGTGCCGACCAGGAGCTCGGCGACCACCGGCCCGCAGGTTCTCAGGTCGCCCCGCCCGAGGGCGGCATCGAGGCGCCCGCCGAGTGGATGGTCGGATCCGTGCCGGAGGTAGGCGACCCAGACCGACGTGTCGGCGAGGACGCCGCTCATGTCGAGCGGTCGATGGCCCGGAGCTCGGCCGAGGCGTCGTCGATCTCGATCGTGCCGGCGAGCTCCCTGAGCTGCCCGCGGGCGTCGCTGACGACGTAGCTCTCGATCGCCGTCTCGATCGCCTCCGTCTTCGTCGCGCCGGGCAGGCGCTCCATCAGCGCCGCGAGCAGGGCATCGTCGATATCAAGCGTGGTGCGCATCTGCCAGCAGTATGGCAGATCAGTCGCCAACCCCGCCAACAGCACACGGCGCGCGCCAATAGGCTTGCCGCGTACATGGGTCCCCTGCGCGGAGTCAAGGTCGTCGAGATCGCCTCGATCGGGCCCGGTCCGTTCGCGGCGATGATGCTCGCCGACATCGGCGCCGACGTGATCCGGCTGGAGCGCGCCGGCGGCGATGCGGGCCTCGGCTCGGGATCGTGGAACTTCATGCATCGCGGCCGGCCGTCGGTCGCCTGCGACCTGAAGACGGACGCCGGTCGCGACCTCGTCCTGCGCCTGTGCGAGGGGGCGGACGCGCTCATCGAGGGGTTCCGGCCGGGTGTCATGGAGCGGCTCGGGCTCGGGCCGGAGGACCTCGCCGCGCGCAACCCGAAGCTCGTGTACGGGCGGATGACCGGCTACGGGCAGGAGGGGCCGATGGCGGCGACCGCCGGCCATGACATCAACTACATAGCGCTGTCGGGCGCGCTCGGCGCGATGGCGCGGGAGGGCGGGCGGCCGCTCTTCCCGCTCAACCTCGTCGGCGACTTCGGCGGCGGCGGGATGCTGCTGGCGCTCGGCGTCCTCGCCGCGGTGATCGAGGCGCGCGAGTCGGGACGGGGGCAGGTCGTCGACGCCTCGATGGTCGAGGGGGCGTCGGTGATGATGACCCTGATCCACGCGATGCGCGCGATCGGGATGTGGAGCGATCCGCCCGGCACGAACGTGCTCGACTCGGGAGCGCACTTCTACGAGGTCTACGAGTGCTCCGATGGCGGCTTCGTCGCCGTCGGCGCGCTCGAGCCGCAGTTCTACGCGAAGCTGCTCGAGCTGCTCGAGCTCGACCCGGCCGAGTTCCCGCAGATGGACACCACGCGTTGGCCCGAGCTCAAGGAGCGGTTCGCCGCCGTCTTCCGCACCAGGACGCGCGACGAGTGGGCCGCGATCCTCGAGCCGGCGGACGCCTGCGCGACCCCGGTGCTGAGCCTGGAGGAGGCGCCGGGGCATCCCCACAACGCCGCCCGCGGCAGCTTCATCGAGGTCGGCGGAAAGCTCCAGCCGGTCCCGGCGCCGCGCTTCGGCCGGACGCCCTCCGACCGGCCCGCACCGCCGCCGGAGCCGGGAGCGGACACCGACTCGGCGCTCGCGGCGTGGGGACTCGATCCGGACGAGGTCGCCGCCTACCGGGCGGCGTGCGGCCAATGAGCGCCGCTCACTCGCCCTCGTTGCGCAGCGGCGTCTTCACGATCGGCTCGGCGAGCAGCATCTCCTTCGTGAAGATGAGGTCGTTGCGGTTGTAGTCCGCCATCTCGTACTCGTGACCCATCGTGATCGCGTCGAACGGGCAGGCGACCTCGCAGTAGCCGCAGAAGATGCAGCGGGCGAGGTTGATCTCGTAGACGGCCGCGAAGCGCTCGCCGGCCGAGACGCGGTCGTCGGGATCGTTCTCGGCGGCGACGACGCGGATGCAGTCGGCGGGACAGGCGGCGGCGCAGAGCGAGCAGCCGACGCACTTCTCGAGGCCCGTGTCCTCGAAGCGATGGAGCTTGTGGCGGCCGCGGAAGCGCGGATAGACCGGGGTCTTCTCCTCCGGGTACTCGATCGTCACCGGGCCCTCGACGATCCGGGCCATCGTCGTCTTCAGCCCCCGCAGGGTCTCGCCGAACGCCCGGTAGGCGCCCTTGACCCCGCCCGGCTCGGGCCCGCGCTGGACCGAGACGACCGAGTCGTCGGGGAGGTAGGGGAAGTCGTGCTGGGCCGGGTCGGGACCGGTCGTCTCCGCCATCAGCCCGATCCTACATTCGGCGCAGATACGTGCGCCGGCGGCACACGGGTGCCTTGGCGTGCGCGTCCCGGCCGGTTCACCAGACGACGACCAGGACGGCCGTCACCAGCACGTTCAGCGTTGCGAGCGGCAAGAGCACCTTCCAGCCGAGGCTCATGAGCTGGTCGTAGCGGAGCCGCGGCAGGGTCGCCCGGACCCAGATGAAGAGGCAGATCAGGACGATGATCTTGGCGAGCATCCAGATCGGCCCGAGCCAGTCGGGGCCGGGACCGTGCCAGCCGCCGAGGAACATCGCCGCGGCGATCCCCGAGACCACGACCATCTCCATGTACTCGGCCATGAAGTAGGAGCCGAAGCGCATCCCCCCGTACTCGGTGTTGTATCCGGCGACGAGCTCGGCGTCCGCTTCGGGCAGGTCGAACGGCGGCCGGTTCGTCTCCGCGAAGCCGGCGACCATGAAGATCAGGAAGCCGACGATCTGGGGGATGACGTACCAGATCGTCTCGGCCTGGGCGTTGGCGATGTCGACGAGGCTGAGCGAGCCGGCCATCATGATCACGCCGAGCAGCGCCAGGCCCATCGAGATCTCGTAGCTGATCAGCTGCGCGGCGGAGCGCATCGCGCCCATGAAGCTGTACTTCGATCCCGACGCCCAGCCGCCGAGCAGGAGCCCGTAGAAGGAGATCGACCCGAAGGCGAAGGCGTAGAGGATGCCGATCGAGACGTCGATCCCGTAGAGGCCGACGTTGCCGTCGGCGACGTCGCCGAACGGGATGATCGCCAGCGTCGCGGTGGCGCTGAGGATGACGAGCGCCGGCGCGATCGCCCAGAGGACGGGCACCGCCGCGTCGGGCTTGTAGGCCTCCTTGCTGAGCAGCTTGACGACGTCGGCGAGCGGCTGCAGCAGTCCCTTCGGCCCGACGCGGTTCGGCCCGTAGCGGGCCTGAAAGCGACCCAGCAGCTTGCGCTCGAGGAGCAGGATCATCGGGACGAGGCCGAGGATCACGGCGAAGATCACGAGCGACTTGACGACCATGATCCAGCTCGCCTCGGCGAACCCGACGTCGGCCGCTACCACGAGACGGGCTCCCGCCTGGTGACGACGAGCGCCGGCGCCTTCGGGGCCTCGGAGGGCTCGGTCCCGGCCCCTTCTTCGGCGCGCTTCGCCGCACTGGGCTCGGGCTTCGGCTCGGGCTCGGGCGCCGGCGCGACCTCGACCCGGCGGGCGCCGTCGAGCAGGCCGGCCGGCTCGGCGGCCGTCCCCTCGGCCAGGAACGCGGTCCCGGCGAGCATCCGCTCGCGCAGGCCGACGGCCGCGATCAGCGAGCGCTCGCCGGCGCTGACCGCGACCCGCTCGCCGTCGCCGAGCCCGAGTCGCTCGGCATCGGCGGGTGAGAGCTCGAGCCGCTGCACGGCGGCGAGGAAGCGCAGCGCCGGGTTCATCTCGGCGACGTGGTCGGCCCAGAGGTCGCGGTAGGTGCCGAGCCGCAGGCCGGTGCCGCCGTCGTCGGCGTCGACGTCGCCCGCCGCGGCGGGGGCCTCGAGGCCGTCGAGCCCGAGGTCGTTGCGATCCTGCCAGCGCAGGACCCGGCCGCCGACCTCGTCGATCGTGATCCCCGCGTAGGGGGGGACGTCGGCGGCGATCAGGTCGACGACCTCGCCGGCCGTGCCGGCGCCGGGATCGTCGCCGAGCCGCGCGGACAGCTCGCTCAGCGCCTGCCAGAGCGGCCGCACGTCGCCGGGTCGGGGGACCGACGGGCGGACGCGCTGCAGGCGCCCGTCGGGATGGGTGACGGTGCCCTCCTTCTCGGCATCGCCCTCGGCCGGCAGGTGGACGTCGGACGCCGCCGCCGCGGCGCCGTCGAACATCGAGATCGAGAGCGTGAAGCGGGAGGCCGAGAGCGCCCGCTTCCAGCCCTCGGGGTCGTCGAAGTCGCGGACCGGGTCGGCCCCGGCGAGGATCAGGGCATCGATCTCGCCGGCCTCGAGCGCGGCGCGGATCCCGTCCGCCGAGCGGCCGCGCTCGGCCGCGGCGTAGCCGGGGCCGATCCCCTCGCCGCAGCCGATCTCGCGGAGGCCGCGGCCGTTGGCGCTGAGCGGGACCTCGTAGAGGCCGGCCCCCGCGGTCCCGTCGAGGCCGAGGACGTCGGCGAGCCCGAGGAGCGCCGCCGCCACCCGCTCGCGGTCGTCGCCGGCGAGGATGCGCTCGCCCCAGACGACCACCACCGGGCCGCAGTCGCGGAGCACGTCGGCGATCTCGCCGACATCAGCGTCGCCGGAGCCCGACGCGACCGCCGCCCGCAGCTCGTCGATGAAGGCGCCCGCCTCGCCGGGGGCGTAGCGATGGGCCTCCAGGCAGCCGTCCGATCCGATCGCGGCACCGCCGTCGAGGGCCGTGGGGCGCTCGCCGGCGACGAGCAGCTTGGCGCCGTTACGGCGCACCGCCTTGCGGATCCGCAGCTCGAGGATCGGCATCTCGTTCATCGGGTCGCAGCCGAGGACGAGGATGGCCCCGGCGTCGTCGATCGCCGCCGTGGGAACGGCGAGCTTCGGGGCCGCGAGCCGGGTGCGGGCGCTGCGGCCGAGGCCGGGGCGGGGGGTCGAGCAGACGTCGGCGGAGCCGAGGGCGCCACGGACGAGGCGCTGGATCAGCCAGCCCTCCTCGTTCGAGGTCGAGCCGCCGACGATCGCCGCCGTACGGCCGACGGCCGGCGCCAGGCCGCGGGCCGCCGCCTCCAGCGCCTCCTCCCCGCCGGCGGGCTCGAGGCCGCCGCCGGAGCGGAGCCGCGGCGTCAGCGGCCGCTCGGGGCTCGCGAGCATCTGGAAGCCGAAGCGTCCCTTGTCGCAGAGCCAGCCGTCGTCGACCTCGGAGTTGTCGCGCGCGAGCGTGCGGACGACCTTCTCGTCGCGGACCGTGAACTTGACGTTGCACTGGCTCGGGCAGAGGGTGCAGACCGAGCCGGCGTCCTCGATGTCCCAGGGGCGGGCCCGGAACCGGTAGGCCTGCGAGGTCAGGGCCCCGACCGGGCAGAGCTCGATGATGTTGCCGTGGAACGGGCCGATGTAGGGCCGGTCCTCGTGGGTGCCGACGAAGGTCCGGTCGCCGCGCTCGAGGAGCTGCAGCTGCTCGTCCTCGGCCACCTCCTGGCTGAAGCGGACGCAGCGGTAGCACATGATGCAGCGCTCGCGGTCGATCCTGATCAGCGGCGAGAGCGGCAGCGGCTTCTCGAAGTGGCGCTTGGGGTCGATCACGCGGCTGCGGCCCGTCCCCCAGCCCATCGAGATGTCCTGCAGCGGACACTCGCCCCCCTTGTCGCAGACCGGGCAGTCGAGCGGGTGGTTGACGAGCAGGAACTCGACGATCGCGTTCTGGGCCTCCTTGACGCGGTCGTTCTGGGTATAGACGACCATGCCGTCGCGGACCGGGGTCGAGCACGACGTCTGCAGCTTCGGGATCCCCTCGATCTCGACCAGGCACATCCGGCAGGCGCCGACCGGGTCGCCGAGCTTCGGCTCGTAGCAGAAGACCGGGATCTCGACGTCGCCGTGCTTGGCGGCGTCGACGAGCATCGTTCCCTCGACGGTCTCGATCTCGACCCCGTCGATGACGATCGTGATCGGCTCGGGGTCCCCGGCGCTCATGCGCCGCTCCCCGCAGCCGCCACCGCCGGCTCGAGGTCGAGCGGTGCCGGCACCTCCTCGCGGGCGCGGGCGATCGTCGCCTCGAACTCGTGCCGCCAGCGCCGGACCATCGAGCTGACCGGCATCGCCATCGCATCGCCGAGGACGCACAGGCAGTGGCCGATGATGTTCTCCTGAACGGAAGCGATGATGTCGAGGTCCATCGGCGTCGCCTCGCCACGGACGACGCGCTCGAGCATCTTCACGGTCCAGTTCGTACCCTCCCGACAGGGAGTGCACTTGCCGCACGACTCGTGCCGGTAGAAGCGCGCCGTGCGCAGCGCCATCTCCGGGATCGAGACGGTGTCGTCGGCGACGATGATCGCGCCCGAGCCGAGCATCGAGCCGGCCTCGGCGAGCGCCTCGAACGAGTAGGGGACGTCGAGCTCCTCGGGGCCGAGGACGGGCGCCGAGGACCCGCCCGGGTACCAGGCCTTGAGCTCGCGGCCCTCGGGCGGGCCGCCGGCGAGGCCGTAGATGATGTCCCGGGAGGGGATCCCGAGCTCGATCTCGTAGTTGCCGGGGCGGCGCACGCAGCCGGAGACCGATACGACCTTGGTGCCGGTCGACTGCTCGGTGCCGAAGCCCTTGAACCAGTCGGGCCCGTTGTTGACGACGTTCGGCAGGTTCATCAGGGTCTCGACGTTGTTGATCAGCGTCGGGCCGTCGTAGAGGCCCTGGATGGCCGGGAACGGCGGCTTCAGCCGCGGGTTGCCGCGCTTGCCCTCGAGCGAGTCGAGCAACGCCGTCTCCTCGCCGCAGATGTAGGCGCCGGCGCCGCGGTGGACGACGACGTCGACGTCGACCTTCGTGCCGAGGACGTCCGTGCCGAGGTAGCCGGCCCCGTATGCCTCCGCGACCGCGGCGTCGAGGCGGTCGGCGATCTCCGCGTACTCGCCGCGGATGTAGATGAAGGCCCGCGTCGCCCCGGCGGCCATCGCCCCGATCGCTACCCCCTCGACGAGCCCGTGCGGGTTCTTGAACATCAGCTCGCGGTCCTTGAAGGTGCCGGGCTCGGACTCGTCGGCGTTGCAGCACAGGTACTTGGCCATGTCCCCGTGCGGCAGGAAGCTCGCCTTCTTGCCCATCGAGAACCCGGCGCCGCCGCGGCCGCGCAGCCCCGAGGCCTCGAACTCGCTGACCAGCTCGCCGGGCTCGCAGTCGCGGAAGGCCCGCTTCAGGGCGGTGTAGCCGCCGTGCCGCTCGTAGGTCTCGAGCCGGTACAGCCCGGGCTCGTCGGCGTGCCGGAGAAGGACCCTCGTTTCGAGGCTCTCAGGCACGCTTTCCTCCGGCTCTCGACACGCCGCGAAACCTACCGGAACGGTCTCCTGCCGCTACATCATGCGGATCGTCACCGCCGACCGTCCCGAGCTTCCCTCGCGCACATGAAATCGATCCCGAGCCCTTCGTTCGCCCGTCCGATCGGCATGTAGCTCGTGAGCAAGCGCGACAGCGGGCGGCTGTCCGCCGACCCGGGTCATGCCGGATGCACCGGTCGATCGCCGCTCTTTGCCGGCTGAGCGGCGATCGGCCCCGGCGAGACGCCCCGGGCGGCTCAGATGGTTGATTCCTGATTGCCCACGGAGTGCTCCGTGGAGCACTCTGCCGCGGGCTTGCCGCGAGGGAGCAGGCGAAGGGCGCCGAAGGAAGGCTCGAGCGGGTTCCGCTCGTCGGCCGGGCGGTGATCGCCGACAAGGGCTTCGCTGCCTATGGACATCGACCTGGAATCGATCGGCTCAGCCGCCGCCGGCGACGCGTGGATCCGGGTCGCCCTCGGGGCCGCCGGCGAGCGGGCGCTTCGCCATCTCCCGGTCGGGCAGGATCTCGCCCCCGTCCCGGAGCGACGCGACGACGCTCGCGGCATCGACGTCCGCGAGCGGGCCGTAGTAGCGCTCGTCGATCGATGCCATCGGGGCCATGTCGCAGGCGCCGAGGCACTCGAAGCCGCTGACGTGGATCTCGCCGTCGGCGGAGAGGGCGCCGCCGTGGCCGGCGGCCTCGCGGTCGGCGCCGGTCGCCTCGCAGAACGCGTCGAGGAGCTCATCCCCGCCCCGCATCCAGCAGGAGATGTTGGTGCAGACGAGGATCCGGTGGCGGCCCGCCGGCTCGAGGTGGAAGAGGTCGTAGAAGCTCGCGACCGACTCCAGGTAGGGGGCGCTCACCCCCATCACCGCCGCGGCCTGGCGGATCCCTTCCGGCGTGCACCAGCCGTAGCGTCGCTGGACCGCGAACAGGGCCGGGATCGAGGCCGACCGCTTCTGCGGGTAGCGGGAGATGATCTCCTCGATCTCCGCCCGCAGCTCGTCGGGGACCTCGACCTCGTGGTCGGCCGGGGTCCCGACCGGGCCCCGGTCCGCCGCCTCGCTCATAGGTCTCATCGGTCGATCCCGCCGAGGATCGGGTCGAGCATGGCCAGGTTCGCGATCAGGTCGGCGACGTAGCCGCCGACGCACATCTCCCGCAGCGCCTGCAGGTTGACGAACGAGGGGTCGCGCATGTGGACGCGGACCGGCTTCGCGGAGCCGTCGGCGACGAGGAAGACCCCGTACTCGCCGCGCGGGCCCTCGACCGGGAAGTAGACCTCGCCGGGCGGAACGCGGAAGCCCTCGGTGACGAGCTTGAAGTGCTGGATCAGGGCCTCCATCGAGGTTGCGAGCTCATGCCGCGGGGGAAGGACGACGTGGCGGTCGTCGGCGATCCACGGCCCCTCGGGAAGGCCGTCGATCGCCTGCTCGATGATCCGCACCGACTCCCGCATCTCCGCGAGTCGGACCCGGTAGCGGTCCCAGTTGTCGCCGACGGTGCCGATCGGGACGTTGAAGTCGAAGTCCGCGTAGGGAAGGGCGTGCTCGACCTTGCGCAGGTCCCAGGGCTCGCCGGCGGCGCGCAGGAGCGGCCCGGTGACGCCGAGCGCGAGCAGCCGCTCGCGCGGGACGATCCCGACGTTCTTCATCCTCTGCAGGAAGATCTCGTTGTGGTCGAGCAGCGCCTCGTACTCGGCGATCCGCCCCGGCATCAGCGCGCAGAACTCCCTGACCTTGCGCGCGAACCCGACCGGGATGTCCTCGATGACGCCGCCGACCTGCAGGTAGCGGGTGTGCATCCGCTGGCCCGAGGACATCTCGAACAGGTCGAGGATCGTGTCGCGCTCGCGGAAGCAGTACCAGAACATCGAGATCGCGCCGAGGTCGAGGGCCGAGGTCCCGAGCCCGACCAGGTGCGAGTGGATCCGGTTCAGCTCCAGGTGGAGGATCCGCAGCCAGGCGGCGCGCGGCGGGATCTCGAGGTCGAGCAGCGTCTCGGTGGCGCCGCAGAACGCGGCCATGTTCGAGTAGTAGGCGAGGTAGTCCATCCGCTCGATGAACGGGATCACCTTCCAGTAGCTCTTGTCCTCGCAGGACTTCTCGATCCCGGTGTGGACGTAGCCCATCACCGGCTTGAGGTCGTGGACGACCTCGCCCTCGAGGCTGACGAGCAGCCGCAGCACCCCGTGCGTGGCGGGGTGGTGCGGGCCCATGTTGATCGTGAACAGCTCCTCCTCGCGCTCGATCGCGGTCCGCTCGATCGGCGAGGCCCCGATCACCTGCGCCTCGGTCCGGCCGATCGCGTCGCGCCCCATCTGCTCCGGCGTCCGCACCGTGTCGGCGTAGTCGGGTGCCGGGCGGTCGGAGGTCCCGGTCGTCGGGCTCATCGCCTGCTCACGTCCATCTCCTCACCTCGTCCAGCCCGGGACCGAGTCCTCGGTGTCGGTGAAGATCACGGGCTCGCCGCCGACCGGGAAGTCGCGGCGCTGTGGCCAGCCGACGTAGTCCTCGGGCATCAGGATCCGGCGCAGGTCGGGATGCCCGCGGAAGACGATCCCGAAGAAGTCGTGGACCTCGCGCTCCTGGAAGTCGGCGGTCGGGAAGAGGTCGACGACGGAGTCGAGCTCGGGCAGGCTGCCGTCCCCGGGGTCGGCGAGCAGCGCCTTGACCCGCAGGCGCTCGACCCGCTGCATGTTGAGCAGCTCGTAGTGGACGGCGAAGCGCGGCTCGGCGGGCAGGTAGTCGGCGCCGTGGACGCTGGCGAGAAACCTGTATCCGTGCGCGGGCTCCCGCTGGAGGAATCCCAGGATCTCGCGGATCTGCCCGGGGTCGGCGAGCAGCGCCGCCTGCCCGTGCTCGTAGGCGGTGCCGACGACCGCGTCCTCGTGGCGCGAGTTGATCTCGTGGGCGATCAGCTCGAGGCCGGGGGCGTCAGGCATCGTTCCTCCAGCCGACCGGCGGGCGCGAGCCCGTCACGGGATCGCCCTCGGCGGCCTCCTCGTAGGCGTCGGCGGCCTCGTGCCCGGTCAGCTCCGGGTGCTCGACCGGGGCATGGAGCTCCGCGGCGGTCGGCGGGGGCCCGTGACCGGTGACGATCCCGTCGGCGGGGGCGGAGCCGACCCGCTCGACCGGTAGCGCACCGGCCTTCCAGGGCCGCTCGCCCTCCTCGGTGCCGGCGGCGCGGTAGCGCTCGCGCCAGCCGAGGTCGGGGTCGCCGAAGACCTTGCGCTGCAGCTTCAGGATCCCGTAGATCAACGCCTCCGGGCGCGGCGGGCAGCCGGGGATGTGGATGTCGACCGGGAGGAACTTGTCCGCTCCCTGGACGACGGCGTAGTTGGCGAACATGCCGCCCGAGGAGGAGCAGGCGCCCATCGAGAGCACCCACTTCGGCTCCAGCATCTGGTCGTAGATGCGGCGGACGACCGGCGCCATCTTGATCGAGACCCGGCCCGAGAGGATCAGCATGTCGGCTTGACGCGGCGAGGCGCGGAAGACCTCGGCGCCGAACCGCGAGGTGTCGTAGCGGGCGGAGACCATCGACATCATCTCGATCGCGCAGCAGGCGAGCCCGAACGTCGCCGGGAACAGCGAGTTGCCGCGGGCCCAGTTCTGCGCCCGCTCCAGCGTCGTCGTCAGGACCCGCGATTCGACGTACTCGTCGAGGTCGGCGCCCGCGAGATCGCCGCGCAGCATGTCGCGCGCCCTGAGCT
>CAZTGN010000056.1:0-7200 GCA_964613275.1 uncultured Conexibacter sp.
GTCCGCGCGGCGGCATCGAGGCGGCCGGCGCCGGCGCCGGCCAGCGCCGCGACCAGCGCCGCCGCCGGCAGCAGGAAGCGCGGCAGACCGGGATAGCCGGCCGCCGCCATCGCCGCGACGACCGCGAAGAGGAGGGACACGGCGACGGCGAGGGCAACCGGTCCGGCCTCGCCGCGCCGCCGGGCCGCGACGACCGCGTAGCCGGCCAGCGGCCAGGCGACCAGAAGCGGCATCGTCAGCCCCCTCCAGATCGCCTCGAGCCCCTCGCCGGGGCCGAGGTCGCCGGCCTGGCGGGCCTGGCCGGCCCCGGTGAGCGCGTCGCCGGCCCCGATCAGGTCGGGGGCCAGCCAGAGGACGAGGGAGGCGGCGAGCGCAGCCCCGGCCAGCGTCGCCTCGCGCCTCCGCTGACACCGCCACGACCAGGCGGCCAGCAGCGCCAGCAGCGCCAGCGTCTCCGGGCGGATCAGGCCGGCGAGGGCGAGCAGCGCCGTGGTGCTGCCCCAGCGGCCGTCGAGGCCGCGGTCGGCGGCGGCGAGCAGGCGCGCGGCGGCGAGCGGCTCCGCCATGCCGATCGCGAACTGGCGGGAGAGCGGGGTGAACGAGTCGGCGACGAGCAGCGCGCAGAGCGCCGCCACGACCGCCGCGACCGCCGCAGCGCGCCGGTCCGCGCCGGCCGGCAGCAGCCGCGTGGCGAGCCGCGCGGCCAGCAGGAGCATCGCGATCGCCCCCGTCCGGGCGATCAGGATCCAGCCGAGCTCGGCCGCGTCGTCTCCGAGCAGGGTCAGCGGAGCGGCCGCGAACGAGGTCAGCGGCTTCCAGGCGGGGCCGGCGCCGGTGGCGAGGTCGAAGGCCGTCAGCTCCCGTCCCCAGACGAGCCAGCCGAAGGCGTCGAATGCGGGCTCGGTCGGCAGCACCGGCAGCGTCGCGGCGGCCAGCGCGAGGGCGATCAGGAGCAGACGTGCCATTGGCGGGATTCGCAATACTCCCTGATCCCGCGTTAGGGATACCTAACCATGCCCTGGCCCCAGACCCTGATCACAGCGATCCTCGTCGCCCTGCTCGCCGCCGCCGGCGCCGGCTGCGGCGGCGACGCCGAGCCGCAGCCCGCTGATCCCGACGCCCCGTCGGGGGCGGAGGGGATAACGGTCTACTCGGGCCGGATCCCGCCCGAGATCGGGCCGCTGATCGACCTCTACGAGCAACGCAGCGGCAAGGACATCGAGGTTCGCTTCGGCGAGACCGCGGCGCTCGCCGCGCAGATCGTCGAGGAGGGCGAGAACTCACCGGCCGACGTCTTCTTCGCCCAGGACGCGGGGGCGCTCGGCGCGATCGAGGCGGAGGGGAGGTTCGAGAAGCTGCCGGCGGCGACGCTGGAGCGGGTCCCGGCGCGGTTCCGCTCGCGCACGGGGGAGTGGGTCGGGACCTCGGGCCGGGCGCGCGTGATCGCCTACGGCGGGGACGTCGACCCCGACGAGCTGCCCGACTCGGTGCTCGACCTGACCGACGAGGAGTGGCAGGGGCGGGTCGGATGGGCCCCGATCAACGGGTCCTTTCAGGCGTTCATCACCGCGATGCGGCTGACCGAGGGGGAGGACGTCGCCCGCGACTTCGTCGAGGGCATGCTGGCGAACGGGGTCCAGCCCTACGAGAACAACATCGCGATCCGCGATGCGATCGCCGCCGGCGAGATCGACCTCGGCCTGATCAACCACTACTACGTCGCCCAGGCGAAGGCCGAGGACCCCGACTACCCGGTCGAGATCCACTTCCCCCCGGACGACCTCGGCTCGATGGTCAACGTCGCCGGCGTCGGCGTCCTTGCCGGCTCCGACCAGGTCGAGGAGGCCGAGGCGTTCGTCGACTTCCTGCTCTCCCGCGAGGCCCAGGAGTTCTTCGCGAGCACGACCGAGGAGTACCCGCTGATCGACGGTGTCGAGGCCGATCCGTCGCTGGTTCCGCTCGACGAGATCCCGCATCCCGCCCTCGACCTCTCGGAGATCGATGACCTCGAGGGCACGCTGGAGCTCCTGCAGTCGAGCGGGGCGCTCTGAGCCCGGGGGCCCCGGCGATCCTCGCCCGCGCCCTCGGAGCCAACCGACCGCCGGTGCCGCTGCTCGCGGCGGGAGCCCTGGTCGCGGCTGCGGCGGTGCTCCCGGCCGCCTATCTGGTGATCGTCTGCGCCGACGACGTCGGCGCCACGGTCGAGACGATCCTGCGCTCGCGAACGCTGCAGATGTCGCTCCGCAGCGCCGGCCTCGCGGCGGCGGTGACGGCGAGCACGATCGCGGTCGCCGTCCCGCTCGCGTTCCTGACGACGCGGACGACGCTGCCGGGCGCCCGGGCGTGGGCGACGCTGCTGAGCCTGCCGATCGTGATCCCGAGCTACGTCGGCGCCTACACCTACGTGGCGGCGCTCGGCCCCAGCGGCATGCTCCAGGAGCTGCTGGAGCCGCTCGGCATCGAGCGGTTGCCCGGGATCTACGGGTTCGGCGGCGCCTGGCTGGTGTTGTCGCTGTTCACCTATCCGCTCGTCCTGATCACGGTTCGCAGCGCGATCGTCCGCCTCGACCCGCGGCTGGAGGAGGCCGCGCTGGTCGCCGGTCGCTCCCGGCCGGAGGTCTTCAGGACGGTCACGCTGCCGCAGCTGAAGCCGGCGATCGGCGCCGGCGGGCTGCTCGTCGCCCTCTACGTCCTCAGCGACTTCGGCGCCGTCTCGCTGCTCCGGTTCCCCTCGTTCACCCGCGAGATCTACATCTCCTTCCAGTCGAGCTTCGACCGTGGCGAGACGGCGGCGCTCGGACTCGTCCTCGTCGCGCTGACCCTGGCGCTGCTCGCCCTCTACACGAGGACGCGACGGCAGGGCGGCTACTACCGGTCGTCGCCGGGCGCGGCGCGGCCGCCGAGCCCGATCCCGCTCGGCCGCTGGCGATGGCCGGCGATCGGCGCCTGCTCGCTGCTCGCGACGCTCGCCCTCGCGCTGCCGCTCGGAGTCCTGCTGTACTGGGCCGGCAAGGGGATCGGGGACGCGGTCGACTGGGGCTCGGTCGGGACGGCTGCCTGGCATTCGCTGCTGGCCGGGGGCCTGGCGGCGGCGGCCGCGGCGGCGGCGGCGATCGTGATCTCGCTCCTGGTCGTCCGCTACCCGAGCCCGGTCTCGCGTCTGCTCGAGCGGGCCGGCTACACGGGCTATGCCCTGCCCGGGATCGTCGTCGCGCTGGCGCTGGTCTTCTTCGGGACCCGGATTGCCCTGCCGCTCTACCAGACGCTGGCGATGCTCGTGATCGCGCTGGCGATCCACTTCCTGCCGCTCGCGGTCGCCGCTATCAGCGCTTCGCTGCTGCAGGTGCCGCCGCGGCTCGAGGAGGCGGCCCGGACCCTCGGGCGCGGATCGCTGGCGACGTTCGCAACGGTCACCGGGCCGCTGGCGGCGCCGGGGGTCGCCGCCGGGGCCGCCCTCGTTCTGCTCTACGCCGTCAAGGAGCTGCCCGCGACGCTGCTTCTGGCACCGGCCGAGTTCGAGACGCTGGCGACGCAGGTCTGGACCGAGACGACCTTCGGCTTCTACGGGGGGGCGGCGATCCCGGCGCTGGTCCTGGTCCTGGTCGCGGCGCCTCCCCTCTACCTTCTCAGTGGCGAGGGCGTGCACGAGTGAGCGGAATCGAGTCGAGATCGGCCGGGGTTGAAGCCCTCGAGGAGCCGGCGGAGCCGGAGACGGTCCTCCGTGTCGTCGGCCTGGCGAAGTCCTTCGGCGCGATCAGCGCCCTCGCCGGGGTCACGCTCGAGCTCCGTCGCGGCGAGCTCTGCGCGCTGATCGGCCCGAGCGGCTGCGGCAAGACGACGATGCTGCGGCTGATCGCCGGGCTCGAGCGTCCCGACGCGGGCTCGATCGAGCTCGAGGGAGCCCTGATCAGCGGCGCCGGCGTCGACCTCGCGCCCCAGCGGCGTCGGATCGGGATGGTCTTCCAGGACTTCGCGCTCTTCCCGCACCTCGACGTCGGCGCCAACATCGCCTACGGGCTCGGCCGCCGGGCCGATCAGCAGCGGGTCGAGGAGATGCTGGCGCTGGTCGGCCTCGCCGGCGCCGCGAGGCGGCCCGTCCACGAGCTGTCCGGCGGCCAGCAGCAGCGCGTCGCCCTCGCTCGCGCGCTCGCCCCGAGCCCGGAGCTGATCCTGCTCGACGAGCCGTTCTCGAACCTCGACGCCTCCCTGCGCCAGCAGATGCGCGACGAGGTCCGGGCGATCATCCTCCACGCCGGCGTGACGGCGCTGTTCGTCACCCACGACCAGGAGGAGGCGCTCAGCATCAGCGACCGCGTCGCGGTCATCCGCGACGGCAGCATCGTCCAGCTCGGAACCCCCGAGGAGGTCTACTCGCGACCGACCGACCGCTGGACGGCCGAGTTCCTCGGCGAGATCGAGGTCCTCCCCGGCGAGGCCGAGGGAGCATGGGCGACCTGCGAGCTCGGCACGGTCCCGGTTCGCGACCCGATCGACGGGGACGTCCGTGTCATGCTCCGCCCGGAGGCGATCGCCCTCGATACGAAGGGACCGCCCGACGGCAGGCCGTCCGTCGTCGCCGAGGTCGTCTCCCGGCGCTACTTCGGCCACGACCAGCTCGTCGAGGTGGCGCTGCCCTCGCAGGTGCGCGTCCACTGCCGCTGCCTCGGGCTGCCTGCCTGGCACCCGGGCGATCGCGTCCGGGTCTGGCTCGACGGCCCGGCGATGGTCGTGCCCGACGGCCCGGCGATGGTCGTGCCCGACGGCCCCGCGGTGGGGCGCGAGAGCGCCTGACGGTCAGCGCTTGACGCGGATGGTGACGCCGAGCCGATCGCGCTCGGCGTTCTCCGCCGTGACCCGGTAGCTCACGCGGATGGAGCGCTCGACGCTCCGGCTGGCGGCGATCACGAGCCCGACCCGCCTGCTCGAGCCCGCGCGCAGGGCGCCGATCCTCCGGCATCCCCTCGCCGACCCGGAGCGCTCGCCGACGCGCGCGCAGACCTCGACTCCGGTCGCGGTCGTCGCGCCGCGGTTCTTGACGAGAAGCCGCGTCCGGAGCCTGCCGCCGGGCTCGATCCGCCGCTTGCGGCCGCTCCGCCGCAGCCGCAGCAGCGGCGGGCCGGGCTCCTCGGCCGCGACCGCGGCCTCGAGCGGGGCATCGACCTGAGCGGAGCGCCGGGCGGCGTCGGCGCCGGTGCCGTTCGGCGGGTCGAAGAACGTCGTCCGGGCGGCGGTCAGGCGGTAGGCGGCTCCCAGGGTCGGGTCGGTGTTGGCGCCGGAGCTCTTGAACTCGTTGCCGCTGGTTCCGTACGAGAGGTAGTCGGCGTAGCCGCCGCACTGCCCGAAGGTCGGCGAGGCGCCCTGGTCGCGGTAGAAGGATCCCGGCGTGTAGCCGGGGACGTTCGTGTCGATCCGGGTCGTGGTGACGATCGAGCCGGCGGCGCCGGCCACCTGCTCCCAGTCGGCCGCGGGCTGCATCGTCGTCGAACCGGGCGGCACCGGGATCCCGGCGTCGGAGACGCCGTCGATCGTCACCCCGGCCGGGTAGGCGGAGTTGCGGTAGGTCATTCCGATCGCGTTCGCCGAGTAGTCGCGGAACTGGGAGACCTGCGAGATCCCGGCGTGGACGCGCAGGTAGGTGAAGGTGTCCTGGCGGCGCTCGTAGAAGATGTCGTCGCGCTGCGTGTAGGTGCCGCTGTTGGCACCGACCTGCGAGCGGATCGCGCGCACCGGCCCGGAGATGTTGGCGATGAAGCCGCCGCCGCCGCGGCTGAACGTGAGCTCGCTGCGCCCGCATCCGCGGCCGACCTGGGCCTTGTCGCCGTCGAGGATGTCGGCGCTCGGAGCGGCGCCCGTCCGCAGCGTCAGGCCGTCGGTGACCCAGCGCGAGAGCAGGCTCTGCGTGTAGGCCGCGGTGGCGACGGTCGAGCTCTCGGGGTTGGCGGGCGGCGCGTCGGCCTCGACGTTCGCCACCCCGTTGAAGTCGTAGGTGCTCTTGTAGGCGCCGGAGTCGAGCACGAAGTCGTAGTCGACGTAGGAGCGACCGGCCGCCGGATCGAGCGAGCCGTCGGAGCGGAACAGGTAGACGACGTGGACGGCCCCCGGGTCGAGCGGGTCGCTGATCTCGACCCGGGCTCGCGTCCCGGGCTCGACCCCGGCCGGGTCCGGCCTGTCGGCGGCGCCGGCGCCGGCGTCGGCGGCCATGAACGCGATCTCGTCGCCGCCGTCGAGCGTCGGGTCGGGGTCGGCGCCGGCGAAGGTCCCGGGGTCGGCGTAGGCCTCGTGGTCGAAGCCGTTGCCCTGCTGGCGGACGACCCCGTAATCGACCACGGCCCGCTCATCGACCTGGGCCGGCACCTGCCTCCAGCCGCCGTCGTAGCCGAAGGCGACCACCCGATCGGGGTCCGCCCCGAGCAGCGACGGAACATCGGCGCCCCGGAGGACCACCGGGTCGGAGCCGCGCCCCGGCACGCCGGATGCCGCATGCGCGGCGGGCGGAAGCGCCGTCACGACGGCCATCAGGCCGAGGGCGACGCCGATCGGGGCCCGCGCGCTCATCCTCCGAGGGTAATCCGGGTCAGCCGGCGGCGCTGCCGCGGCCGAAGGCGCGGTCGCCGGCCACGGTCTCGGCGTGGGGGGCGAGCGCCGCGGGGATCGCCACCGAGACGTGGTCGGAGATGACCGGCAGGCCGGTGGCCTCGGCCACTGCGGCGGCGGCCTGCGGGCTCGAGAGGCGTATGCGGCCGGGCTCGAAGCGGCAGCCCATCGCCAGCTCCAGCGGCGTGCTGCCGTCGGCGCCCGTGGGCGGTAGCTCCTCGAGGCCGCCGTAGCTCTGCGCCTCGCGGACCTGGTTGACGAACTCGAGCAGGTACATGGATCCGATCATCTATCGCCGTGCGGTCGCCGCGGCTTGAGAACCGCTCGGGGCGGCTGGACGTCCCTGTCATCATCGTGCCCATGAGGAGCAGGCGATGAGCGACGGCGAGCAGAACCCCCGGGGCACCGCGGTCGCGGGCGCGCCGCCGCCCGATCGGACCGAGGTCGCCACATTCGGCGCCGGCTGCTTCTGGAAGCCCGAGGCGATCTTCCGCGAGGTCCCGGGCGTGGTCGACACCGCCGTCGGCTACGAGGGCGGCCACGTCGCCGATCCGACCTACGAGCAGGTCTGCACCGGCACGACCGGGCACGCCGAGGTCGTCCGCG
>CAZTGN010000056.1:7210-12384 GCA_964613275.1 uncultured Conexibacter sp.
CCTACGACCCCGACCGGGTCTCCTACGACGAGCTGCTCGACCGGTTCTGGGCGATGCACGACCCGACCGAGGTCAATCGCCAGGGCCCCGACGTCGGCGACCAGTACCGGACCGTCATCTTCACCCACACGGGCGAGCAGGACGCCGCCGCCCGGGCATCGAAGGCGGCTCGGCAGGAGCTGTACGCAAAGCCGATCGCGACCTCGATCGAGCCCGCGACCGGCTTCTGGATGGCCGAGGGCTACCACCAGTGCTACCTCGAGCAGCGCCGGTCGGGAAGCGGCCTCCTCGACACGCTGCTGGGCCGCTGACCGAGAGCCACTCCACCCCGGGTCGTCCTGACCACGACATGTGTAGTCGAGATGACCCACCCATCGAGCGGCGCGGCCAGGCCGACGGGCCGGGTCATCCTGCCGACGCTATGTATGGGTGGAGACCACCCACGGCGACCGCCTGAGGCCGCCGTGGGTGAGATGACCCAGGTGGGGTCGAGCGGGTCTCTTCGGCCGTCAGAGGTTGATCGCGACGTACTTCGTCTCGAGGTACTCCTGAATCCCCTCGGTGCCGCCTTCGCGGCCGAGCCCCGACGCCTTGACGCCGCCGAACGGTGCGCCGGCGTTGGAGACGAGGCCCTGGTTGAGGCCGATCATCCCGGTCTCGAGCGCCTCGCAGACCCGCAGCGCGCGCTTGACGTCGCTGGTGAACACGTAGGAGACGAGCCCGTACTCGGTGTCGTTGGCGGCGGCGATCGCCTCCTCGTCGGTCCTGAACGTGCGGATCGGGGCTACCGGCCCGAAGATCTCCTCGACCAGCAGGCGGGCGTCGTCGGGGACGTCGGCGAGGACGGTCGGCTCGTAGAAGGAGCCCGGCCGGTCGACCGCCTTGCCGCCGACGAGCGCCCGCGCCCCCTTGCCGACGGCGTCGTCGACGAGCTCGGCCACGGCCGAGCGCTGATCGTCGTCGATCAGGGGGCCGACCTCGACCCCCTCCTCGGACCCGCGGCCGATCTTCATCGCGCCCATCCGCTCGGCGAGCCGCGAGCTGAACTCGGCGGCGACCGACTCGTGGACGTAGAAGCGGTTCGCCGAGGTGCAGGCCTCGCCGACGTTGCGCATCTTCGCCACCATCGCGCCGTCGACGGCGGCGTCGAGGTCGGCGTCCTCGAAGACGAGGAAGGGCGCGTTGCCGCCGAGCTCCATCGAGGTCTTGAGCACGTTTCCGGCGGACTGCTCGATCAGCTTCCGGCCGACCTCGGTCGAGCCGGTGAAGCTCAGCTTGCGCAGCCGCGGGTCGGAGATGATCGGCGCCGAGACCGCGCTCGAGGAGGTGCTCGTGATCACGTTCAGGACCCCGGCCGGCAGGCCGCACTCCTCGAGCAGGGCGGCGAGCGCGAGCATCGAGAGCGGCGTGTTCTGGGCCGGCTTGATCACCATCGTGCAACCCGCGGCGACGGCGGGGCCGATCTTCCGCGTGCCCATCGCGGTCGGGAAGTTCCAGGGGGTGATCAGATAGCAGGGGCCGACCGGCTGGCGCATCACCATCACCCGGCTGGCGCCGTTTCCGGCGACCTTGAAGTCGCCCGTCAGCCGCAGCGCCTCGCCCGCGTTCCAGCGCAAGAACTCGGCCGCGTAGGCGATCTCGCCCCGCGATTCGGTCACCGACTTGCCCATCTCGAGCGTCATCAGGAGCGCCAGCTCGTCGCTGCGCTCGGCCATCAGCTCGAACGCCGACTGGAGGATCTCCGAGCGGGCGTTCGGTGGGGTTGCCGCCCACCCGGCCTGGGCCTGGCAGGCGGCGTCGAGCGCGGCGCGGGCGTCGTCGGCGGTCGCGTCGGCGATCTCGCAGAGCGGCTCGCCGGTCGATGGGTCGTCGACGGCGAAGGTCGCACCGCCGCTCGCGTCGCGCCACTCGCCGCCGATCAGCAGCCGCTTCGGGGCCGCCGCGACGACCCCCTCCTCCGTCACTCCCGTCGATTCCTCCGTCACGCCGCTCATCGGCACCGCTCCTTAGCTCGCTCGCGCTGCGGAGATTACCCGTGGCCCGCCGCCGGCTACCCGTCGGCGAACGGCTCGATCGGGACGCCGTGGTCGGTTCGCCGGGTCCCGAGCTCGTAGGTGGCGGCCCCCGCGACCTCGATCCGGAGCGACTGCCGCTCCGGATGCTCGACGGTCAGGTCGAGGTCGGCGATCGAGCAGTTCAGCGAGTGGTGGCCGGGGCCGGCGGGATCGGCGTAGGCCCAGCCGACGAAGCGCTCGAGCGGGGCCGAGACGGATCCACCGACGACGGCGCCGCCGGAGGCGGGCGCGCGGAGATCGCAGCGGTTCGGCTCGGCGGCGATCCTGGTCCGGCGCAGCGGGCTGAGGCCGCCGACGCGGAGCCGCTCGCCGCCGTGGACGATCTCCCCGTTCAGGACCCAGGGCGAGGTCAGCGGCCCGAGCCTGACCCGGCCGGCGCCGAGATCGACGTAGCCACGGACGCCTTCGCTCTCGGTCGCGCCGTGGATCCAGATCCAGGTCTCGGCGTGCTCGGTGCCCCAGTTGTGGCCGATCATCCCCGGCCACCCGCTCAGCGTCAGCTCCTCGCCGTCGAGCTCGAGGCGGCCGTCGACGGTGATCGCCGGGTGTGGCGTGCGGAGCTTCGTCCGCGGCAGCGGCCGCTCGTACATCCACCGCCTCGGGAAGTGGTCGAGGGGACCGGCGTGGTCGCTGAAGCGGAGGCTCCAGCCCGCCGTCGAGTCGTCGACGCCGAGCGCGCCGGCGAGTCGCCCGGGCGCGATCTCCGACCCGTCGACCCGGAGATAGGCGCCGGCGGGGACCGAGACCAGCTCGGCGCCGACCTGCTGCTTGAGGGCGCGCGGCCGCCCCCGCTCGGCATCGAAGACCGTCAGCCAGACCGCTCCCGTCGGCGCCGCGTCCGGACGCTTGTGGACGGTGTAGCGGATCCAGATCGCCCGCCCGCCCGCCGGCGCCGCGGCCTTCAGGTAGAAGCTCTCGTAGTGGCCGGCATCGGCCGGGATCGAGGGGAAGCGGGCCTCGGTTCGCACCGGTCAAGCCTAGAGATGATCGCTGCGGGCCCCGTGCACGTTGGACGGGCCGAGGACCGGCGGACCGGCCGCGCGGGCCCGCGGCCGGCGGACCGGCGGCTCTCGGCGTCGATCGCCTCGGTGCGCCGGGCCTGCTCCCGTGCCCTGTCAGAGTGGGCGGCGATGAGCAGGCGGCAACGAGATCGGCCCGCGGCGCTGCCGTGGGCGCTCGCCGCGCTCGCGGCGGCGGCGGTCGTCGTGGTCGTCGTGGTCGTCACGGGAGCCGTCGGCGGGTCGGGGTTCGACGCCGACGCGGTCGCCGCCGCCGGCCGCGGCGGCACCGACGACCCGTTCGCCTACGAGCCCGATCGCGCCGCCGACCTCGAAAGCCGTGCCGCGCTCGGCGTCTCCCACGTCCTCTACGAGAAGAGCCCCGGCGGAATCGTCGCCAGCGCCCGCCGCACGGCGGCTTGGCGTCCGCAGGTCGAGAGCGCGGCCGCCGCGCACGACGTCGACCCGGACCTGATGGAGGCGATGGTCCTGCTGGAGAGCGCCGGCCGGCCGGAGGTGATCGCCGGCGACGACCCCGAGGCAGCCTCCGGGCTCGCCCAGATCCTCGCCGGCACGGCCACCGACCTGCTCGGCATGGAGGTCGACCTCGCGCGCAGCCGGGCGCTGACGAAGCGGATCGTCGCGACCGAGGCCGCGATGGCGAGGGCGAGGCACCGGTCGCGCAGCGACAGGCCGAAGGTGCGGTCCGAGGCGCTGATGCAGCTGCGCCGGCTGCCGGCCCGTGAGCGCAGGCTGCGCGCCGATCGCGCCGCCGTCGACGAGCGCTTCGACCCCGAGGCGGCGCTCGACGGGATGGGTGCCTACCTGGAGATCGCCGGCGAGCGCTTCGGTCGCGCGGATCTCGCGACGGCCAGCTACCACATGGGCATCGGCAACCTCGAGAGCGCGATCGCCGCCTATCGCGAGCAGACGCCGGGGGCGGGCGACCCGCCCTACGTCCAGCTCTTCTTCGACTCCTCGCCGTTGCGCAACGAGAAGGCCTGGGAGCTGCTCGCGTCGCTCGGCGACGACGGCTCGACCTACCTCTGGCGCGTGCTGGCGGCCGAGCGGGTCATGGGCCTGTACCGCGACGACCGCGGCGAGCTGGAGCGGCTGGCGGAGCTGCAGGGCGCGAAGGCGACCCAGGAGGAGGTCTTCCACCCGCGGCCGGAGACGACGACGTTCGCCGTGCCCGCGGACATCGAGGCGGCGATCGACGACGGGACGCTGCTCGCGCTGCCCGACGGCGCCGCCTACGGCTACGCGATCGATCCCGGGATGGGCGAGCTGGCGTCGAAGCTCGGCGTCGAGCCGTCGCTCTATCGGGCGCTGCGGCCGGAGGCGCTCGCGACCCTGATCTACATGGCCGCGCGGGTCCGGGCGATCAACGGCGGCAGGGGGGCGCTGACGGTGACGAGCACGGTTCGCGACGACGGCTACCAGCGGGAGCTGCTCGACGTCAACGATCAGGCCACGGGCGCCTACTCGCTGCACACGACCGGTTACTCCTTCGACGTCCTCCGCGACTACTCGGGCGACCGCCAGGCCGAGGCGTTCCAGTTCATGCTCGACCGGCTTCGCGCCCTCGACGTGATCGACTACGCCTACGAGCCCGAGGCGATCCACGTCACCGTCTCCGACGAGGCGGCGCCGTTGCTCGACCTCTGATCAGGTGTGCCGGACGGTGATCACGTCGCCGTCCTCGATCACGTAGTCGCGGCCCTCGATCCGAAGCAGGCCGCGGTCGCGGGCGGGCGCGTAGCCGCCGCACTCGACGAGGTCCCTCCAGCCGATCACCTCGGCCTTGACGAAGCCCTGCTGGATGTCGGTGTGGACCTTCCCGGCGGCTTCCCAGGCGGTGCCGCCGCGGCGCAGGCTCCAGGCCCGCGCCTCGACGCCCGCGCCGGCGGTGAAGAAGCTGATCAACCCGAGCAGCGAGTAGGCGGCGCGCACCATCCGATCGAGCCCCGACTCCGAGATCCCGAGCTCGGCCCGCATCAGCTCCGCCTCGCCGCCGTCGAGCTCGGTCAGCTCGGCCTCGATCCTGGCGCTGAGCGCGATCGCGGTGTCGCCGGCGGCACGTGCGTGCTCGGCGAGCGCA
>CAZTGN010000057.1:0-12347 GCA_964613275.1 uncultured Conexibacter sp.
GCCGGCCCGCTCGGCCTCGAGCCAGCGCCCGGCGCAGACGCACCAGCGGTCGCCGGCCTTCAGCCCCGGGAAGCCGAGCTGCGGCGCCGGCGTCGAGAGATCGTTCCCGGCGAGACGGCTGAAGTGGAGGAACTCGTCGGTGACGATCGAGCAGACGGTGTGGCTGCCCGCGTCCTCCGGCCCGGTGGCGCAACAGCCGTCGCGGTAGAAGCCCGTCGTCGGGTCGGCCGAGCACTCCTGCAGCTCGCCGCCGACCACGTTGATGTCGGGAGCCCGGCCCACGGGGGAGAGGTTTACTCCGTCGGATCCTCCGCTGCGCATCCGGCCCGGATGACCGCGGCCCCGCTGCGGGTCCGGTTCGGCCGACCGCGGCTTCGCTGCGGGTCCGGCCCGGCTTTCACGGATACACTCGCCGCCGATGGACGAGGCGCCCGAGACCAACGCCCGCATCGCGGAGGTCCGCGAGCAGCTGACGCTGCTCCGGGACTATCTTTGACCCCGATTCGCTGAGCGCGGAGGTCGCCCGTCTCGAGGGCGAGATGCAGCAGCCGGGCTTCTGGGACGAGGGGGAGCGGGCGGCGAAGGTCTCGTCCGCGCATACCCGCGCCAAGCGCCGGCTCGACCTCTGGGAGGGGCTCGCCGGCGACGTCGACGACCTCGGTGAGCTCGCCGAGATGGCGACCGAGGACGAGGAGCTCGCGGCCGAGCTCGAATCCCAGCTCGACTCGATCGCGACCCGGCTCGCCGAGCTCGAGGAGCAGCGGCTGTTCAGCGGTGAGCACGATGCCGGCGACGCCGTCGTCACGGTGCGCTCCGGCGCCGGCGGCACCGACTCGCAGGACTGGACGGAGATGCTGCTGCGCATGTACCTGCGCTGGGCCGAGGCGCGTGGCTTCACGGTCGAGATGAAGGAGGCCTCCGAGGGCGAGGAGGCCGGCCTGAAGTCGGCGACGTTCGTCGCCCGCGGCGAGAACGCCTACGGTCTGTTCGCCGCCGAGCGCGGCGTCCACCGGCTCGTCCGGATCTCGCCGTTCGACTCGCAGTCGCGCCGCCACACCGCCTTCGCCCAGCTCGACGTCGCCCCGCTCGTCGACGACGACGTCGCGGTCGAGCTCGACGAGTCCGACATCCGAGTCGACACCTACCGGGCTTCCGGCGCCGGCGGCCAGCACGTCAACAAGACCGACTCCGCCGTCCGCATCACCCACGTCCCGACCGGGATCGTCGTCCAGTGCCAGAACGAGCGCTCGCAGACGCAGAACAAGGCCACGGCGATGCAGATGCTGAGGGCGCGGCTGATCGCCGAGGAGGAGCGCAGGCGCGAGGAGGAGATGGCTGCCGCGCGCGGTGAGCAGAAGGCGGTCGAGTGGGGCTCGCAGATCCGCAGCTACACGCTCCATCCGACCGCCCGCGTCAAGGACCACCGCACCGGCCACGAGGTCGGGGACGCCCAGCGCGTTCTCGACGGCGACCTCGACGGCTTCGTCCGCGAGTACCTGCTGCAGAGCGCCGCCGGGGCCGCGTCGGCGTCGTGACGCTCGACCGGGAACGGGTCGACGAGCTCGTCGCCGCCGCCCTCGTCGAGGACCTCGGCGCAGGCGACGTGACCACCGATGCCACGGTGCCGGCCGGGGCACGGGCGCGGGCGCGGATCGTGCAGAAGGAACCCGGGGTGCTGTTCGGCCTCGACGTCGCCGCCGCCGCGTTCCGCCAGACCGGGGCCGGCGAGCTCGACGAGCTGGTCGTCGAGGGTGCCTGGTCGGAGGCGGCTCCCCGCCAGGTGGCGCTGATCGCCGGCCCGGCGCGGGCGCTGCTCGCCGCCGAGCGGGTCGCGCTGAACTTCCTCGGCCACCTCTCCGGCGTCGCGACCCTGACCGCCCGTTACGTCGAGGCCGCCCGGGCGACCGGTGGGTGGGCGGTGATCCTCGACACCCGGAAGACGACGCCGCTCCTGCGCGCGCTCGAGAAGGACGCCGTCCGCGCCGGCGGCGGACGGAACCACCGGATGGGCCTCGACGACGCCATCCTGATCAAGGAGAACCACATCGCCCTCGCCGGCGGCGTCGCCGCTGCGGTCGCCCGTGCCCGCGAGGCTCACCCCGACCTCCCGGTCGAGGTCGAGTGCCGGGACGCCGCCGAGGTCGAGGCCGCGCTCGGGTCCGGTGCCGCCCGCCTGCTGCTCGACAACATGGACCCCGACGGGCTCCGCGACGCCGTCGCCGCCCGCGACGCCGTCGCCCCCGACGTCGCCCTCGAGGCCTCCGGCGGCGTCAACCTCGACACCGTCGGCGCGATCGCCGCCACCGGAGTCGACTTCATCTCGGTCGGCGCCCTCACCCACTCGGCCCCGGCGCTGGACCTGTCGATGCTGCTCGAGGCGTGAAGCATCGGCGGTCTCCGCCGGATTGGGGCTCGCGGGCGAGGTGCGTCGTCCGTCGGCTCCTCGCGGCGAGCCGGGCGGGGGGAAGCGGCTTCAACCACACCGGTAGCGGTTCCGACCCCGTCTCCCCGCGGGCCGCTTACTTCAACAGCCGCGAGAGGCGGCGGTCGGCGAGGACCCTGCCGCCGGTCTGCTCGGTCGGGCAGTAGCAGGTGATCCGCTCCGAGTAGTGGATCGCGGCGATCGGGGTGCCGCAGCGCGGACATGGCTGGCCCTCGCGGCGGTGGACCCGCAGGGGCATCGGCATCTTGTCCGGAATCGCTTCGCCGATCGCCTCCTCGTAGTGGTCGATCGCGTCGCCGAGGACGTGCAGGGCAGCGTGGAGACGGTCGAGCTCCTCGCCCTCGAGCTCGACACCCTTCCTGAACGGCGAGAGCTTCGCCTCCCAGAGGATCTCGTCGACCCAGGAGCGGCCGATGCCGGCGATCGTGCGCTGGTCGCGGAGCAGCGAGTGCAGGTGGCGGGGCGCCTCGAGCGCGGCGGCGAGCGCGTCGCGGGGCGGCGCCGGCCAAGCCTCGGGCCCGAGCGTGGCGACCATCTCATCGTCGACCGCCGTCCCTGCCTCCAGCAGCTTCGCCCAGGCCCGCTGCCTGGTCCCGAACTCGCGCAGCCGCAGCTCGCGACCATCGGTCAGGCGAACCAGCACCCGGGAGGCGCGGTCGCGGAGCGATGCCCGCTTGCCGAAGACCTGCAGGCGCCCCGCCGACATCAGGTGAACGAGCAGCTCGAGCTCGGGGTCGCCGCCCCGGCCGAGCGCGACGACCGGCATCTTGCCGATCCGACGAACGCCGCTGATCCGCATGCCGGCGATCGCGTCGAGCGGCGGCGCGACGCTCTTCAGAGCAACCATCCCCGGGGCCAGCGCCGACTCGACCTCGGCCTCGCGGAGGGCCGCGTCGAGCCGGCGGGCGGTGATCTCGACCTCGGGCAGCTCCGGCACCGGCCCAGGGTAGTCGAGCGGGCCGGAGCCGCTGCCGGGCTCGGGCTCTGCGACGTTCGTCACCGATCCCGGCCCCGATCACCGCGGGCGCTAGACTCAGGGGCGTCATTCGCCCGTCCGCATGGCCCACGGCCGGCGGCTTGCGAACATCAAGGATCAGGCCGCCCGATGAGGGTCGGAGGCACCGATGCAGGAACTCTCGACTATTCAAGTACCGTCCGCGCCGACGCCGGGCTCCCCGGAAGCGCTGACGCCGGTCGAGATCGCCGTGCTCAGCGCCGAGGTCAAGGAGCTCGCCGCCGAGCGCGACGCGGTCATCCTCGCCCACAACTACCAGCTGCCGGAGCTGCAGGACCTCGCCGACTACGTCGGCGACTCGCTCGGCCTCTCGCGCGCCGCCGCCGCCGCCGACGCCGCGGTGATCGCCTTCTGCGGCGTCCACTTCATGGCCGAGACGGCCTCGGTCCTGTCGCCCGAGAAGACCGTGCTGATCCCCGACCTCGAGGCGGGCTGCTCGCTCGCCGCCTCGATCGCGGCCGACCAGCTCCGCGCTTGGAAGGCCGGGCACCCCGGCGCCCTCGTCGTCATGTACGTCAATACATCGGCCGAGGTGAAGGCGGAGACCGACTACTGCTGCACGTCCTCGAACGCGGTCGCGGTCGTCGAGCACATCTGGCAGGAGCACGGGCCCGGGACCGAGATCCTGTTCGGCCCCGACATGTGGCTCGGCACGTTCGTCGAGCGCGAAACCGGCTTGATCGACGATCCCGAGCGGCGATCGCGCTTCCACGTCTGGGACGGCGAGTGCCACGTCCATGCCGGGATCCGCCCCGACGACATCACCGAGATGCGGGCGGAGCACCCGGAGGCCGAGTTCCTGATCCACCCCGAGTGCGGCTGCTCGACCCAGGCGATGGAGTACGTCGCCTCCGGCGACATCTCCGACGAGGGCGTCCACATGCTCTCGACGTCGGGGATGCTCCGGCACGTCGAGCAGGATCCGGGGGGCTCGTTCATCGTCGCGACCGAGACGGGGATGCTCTATCCGCTCGAGCAGGCCGCGCCGGGCGCCGACCTGATCGCCGCCAACCGGATGGCGTTCTGCAAGTACATGAAGATGATCACGCTGCCGAAGCTCCGCGACTCCCTCCGCGACATGGTCCACGAGGTCAAGGTGCCGGCCGAGACCGCCGAGCGGGCGCGGCTGCCGATCGAGCGCATGGTCGCGATCGGCTGACGGCGCCGGAGGCGCCGGGCCGCCACCGCTGGGCGTGGGCTCGCGCCGGGCCGCTGCCGCTGCCGCTGCCCGGACGGTGGTTGGGGCATCGAGGGGAGGAGGGCGGCGGCGTTCGGCGTGGTCGGGCGGCGGCGGCGCTGCGAAAGGGCGTCCGCTGTCATTCGGGGCGGTCAGCGGCAGCCAGCCCACACATGTCGTTCGGAATCGACCACTCAGCCGGCTCTACCGTCATGAGCAACGGATCCCGCCCGACTGGAGAGCCTCCACCACGTTCCCCTCGCCAGCCCTGACCGACTCTCACCCAACGACAGCGGATCGGCGCGAGCCCACGCCCAACGGTTGCGGGCCCCGGCGCGAGCCGACGCCTGACGGTGGAACGTGGCATTGACGGGTTCGTGCGGGCCCCGGCCCGGCCGGGCGGCGGCCTACTCCGCCGCCGGCTCCTCGTCGGGGTCGATGTCGGCACGGCGGCTGCGGCCGATCGGCAGGCCGGCGGGGGTGCGGGCGCGGTCGCTGAGGTGGGCGCGGCGGCGGCGCATGTAGATGCGGCGCTGGAGGGTCAGCGTGATCAGGCCGGCGACCAAGATCGAGGTCAGGTTGAGGCCGAGCTGGGCGGTCGCGCCCCACGCGGTGGACCAGTCGGCGTAAGCGGCCGCGACCCCGATGTTCGATGCGGCCGGCACCGTGGCGACCGAGATCAGGACGCCGACGAGGGCGCTCGACTTGGCGGTGGTCAGGCTCAGCATCCCGACGACGCCGGCGATGAGCGCGACATAGACCGAGAAGATGTCGGGGTTGGAGATGAAGCGGACGAGCGTGTGCGAGTCGAAGTCGATCGTGCTCGGGATCTGGCCGACCTCGCGCAGCAGGATCGTCATCGCGTAGGTGGCGAGGGTGCCGACCAGGAAGCCGTAGAAGAGCGCCGCGGCGGAGCGGCGCGCGAGCCGCTGGCTGCGGTTGACGAGCGCCACGCAGATCCCCGCGATCGGCCCGAAGTCGGGCCCGACGACCATCGCCCCGACGATCAGGATCGGCTGGTTGAAATAGATCCCGACCGCGGCGATCAGCATCGCGGCGACCATGAAGAGGATGTAGCTCTGCGAGACCTCGACGTTCTCCGACGTCCGCGAGGAGACGTTCTCCCAGACGACCGGATCGGCGGCGAAGTCGTCGCGGCGGCGGAAGGCGTTGCTCGTCAGCCCCGAGATCTCGGAGTCGATCTCGTCGATAGCGATCGAGCCGTCGACGTCGACGTCGAGCTCGCGCAGGTCGGCGACCACGAGGCTGACGTCGGCGCGGATGACGTCGCAGAGGACGAGATCGCCGTCGGGCTTGGTTGCGACGTTCTCGAGGTGGACGATGTTGAAGGCCGAGTCGCTGTTGGCGAGCAGGTCGACGACGTGCCGGCACTCGGCGTGCGGGGCGACGATCCGCAGATGGACCACGGCGTGGATCGTACGATCCGGCCGGGTCGCCCGCGCTCACGAGCGAATCGTATGCGTCTTATGAGTATTCGCTTATGATGCGTCGCCGTACAGGACGCGTTCTGCACGGCTCCGCCCACGCTCCCCGGTCGGAGGAACGTCCGCGGCGCCGACGAAGGAGGGTTTCGACCATGGCCAGAGCACGGACACGCAGCCGCCTTCGGGCACGTCGCTCGCGGATGCCCGAGTCGCACCCGCGGCGGCAGCGCCCTCCGATCGTCGAGCTTCGCGACGCCACCGTCGTCTACCCCGGCGGCCACGTCGGGCTCGAGCGTGTCTCGATCTCGATCGACCGCGGCGAGTTCGTCTTCCTCGTCGGCCCGACCGGGTGCGGCAAGTCGACCTTCATCAAGCTGCTGCTCCGGGACCTCGAGCCGGCCGGCGGCACGGTGCGGGTCGCCGGCAAGGACATCAACGAGATGCCGCGGTCGAGGGTGCCGCTCCTGCGGCGCCGGATCGGCACCGTCTTCCAGGACTTCAAGCTGCTCCCGAACCGGACCGTCTACGACAACGTCGCCTACGCCCTGCAGGTGATCGGGACGCCGCGGTCGGAGATCAAGCGCCAGGTACCGGAGATCCTCCGCATGGTCGGGCTCGGAGCGAAGATCCACAACTACCCGGACGAGCTCTCCGGCGGCGAGCAGCAGCGCGTCTCGGTCGCGCGCGCGTTCGTCAGCCACCCGCCGCTGCTGCTGGCCGACGAGCCGACCGGCAACCTCGACCCCGAGACCTCGATCGGGATCATGCAGCTGCTCTACCGGATCAACCGCACCGGGACGACCGTCGTCGTCGTCACTCACGACCGCGAGATGGTCGACAAGATGCGCCGCCGGGTGATCCAGCTCCACGACGGCCGCGTCATCCGCGACCAGGCCGCGGGCATGTACGCGACCGACGAGGACACCTCCGAGTTCGGCGCCCGCGTCCGCAGCGAGATGGGCGTCGCCGAGCTCGACGACGAGGACGGTGGGGCGATCCTGTGAGGCGGCTCCCCTTCTTCCTCGGCGAGGCCTACCGGGCGCTGCGCCGCAACGCCGCCCCGTCGCTGGCCGCGATCGTCACGATCGCGGTGACCGTGCTGCTCGTCGGCGTCCTCGTCCCCGTCCTCGATGCGAGCGGGTCGAAGACCGAGGACGTCCGCTCCCAGCTCGAGCTCAAGGTCTTCCTCTTCGACGACGCCACCAAGGCGGAGATCTCGAACCTCGAGGACAGGATCGGCCGCATCCCGCACGTCGCGAATGTCGAGTACGTCTCGCCGGCGGCCGCCCTGAAGATCCTCGAGGAGGAGCTCGAGGACAGGAGCCTGCTCGACGAGCTCAACAGCAACCCGCTGCCGCCCGCCTTCAACGTCAAGGCCGACGACCCCGACAACCTCGAGTCGGTGCAGACGGCGCTCTCGCCGCCCGACTCGGCCGGCAAGCCGCAGCCGATCAGCCCGGCGATCGACGAGATCGTGACCGGCGAGCAGACGACGCAGATCCGTGAGGTGACCGGCGCCGTCAAGATCCTGCTGTCGGTGATAGCGGTGCTGCTCGCGGTCGCCTCGCTGTTTCTCGTCGGCAACACGATCCGCCTCTCGATCTATGCCCGCCGCCGCGAGGTCGAGGTGATGCAGCTGGTCGGCGCCACGAACTGGTTCATCCGCTGGCCGTTCGTCATCGAGGGCCTCGTCGTCGGGTTGTTCGGCGCGCTGATCGCGGTCGGCATACTGTTTCTCGGCAAGGTGACCATCGTCGATCCGCTGTCCGACAACTTCGCTCTGGTCGAGAACCTCAACACGATCTCCTTCGCGCCACTCATCGCCGCGCTCGTGGCCGGCGCGATGGTGGTCGCGGCGCTTGGCAGCGGCGTGACGCTGCGCCGCTTCCTCCGCATTTGAGCAGCGGCGAGGGCCGTCGCGGCGGCTTTGCCCCCGGACTGCTCGTCGGGGCGGCGATCGCCGTCGCCCTGCTCGCCTTCGTCGGTCCCCTTCAGGACCTCCTCCCCGAACGGGACCTCTCGCGTGCGGAGGAGGCGCAGCGGGTGATCGAGGAGAGCTACTTCCGGCCGACCGATTCCGAGCAGCTCGAGAACGCCTCGATCGACGGCATGGTCGAGCGGATCAGCAAGGCCAACGACGACCGGTTCTCCCATTACTTCGATCCGGCGGCCTACAAGCGGTTCCTGGCCGCCTCCTCGGGCGAGTTCTCGGGGATCGGGGTGACCGTGGCCGCGACGGGTCGCGGCCTCCGCGTCGCCCAGGTGTTCCCGGGCGCGCCGGCGCGGGAGGTCCGGATCGGCCCCGGCGACCTGATCGTCGGCGTCGACGGCGAATCGCTCGCGGGCGTCTCCGCGGATGCCGCGGCGGCGCGGATCAAGGGACCCGCGGGCACCACCGTCGAGCTGACCGTCGTCGACGGCCGTAGCGGCGAGCGCCGCCGGGTCGAGGTCGAGCGCGCCAAGGTGAAGGTCCCGGCGGTGAGCGGCAGGATCGAGGAGCGGGACGGTCGCGAGATCGCCTACGTGCGGCTCGCCGGCTTCACCAAGGGCGCCCACGGCGAGCTCCGGGACGAGATCGAGAAGCTCGACGGCAAGGGTGCTGACGGCCTCGTCTTCGATCTGCGCGGCAACGGCGGCGGGCTCGTCGACGAGGCCGTGCTCGTCCAGTCGATCTTCCAGGAGGAGGGGCCGGTGCTGACGATCGACGGGCGCGCCCGCGACGAGCGGACCTTCGAGGTCACCGGCGACCCGCTCGAGGGGATCGGTCCGATCGCGGTCCTCGTCGACGGCGACACCGCCTCGGCGTCGGAGAACGTCACCGCGGCGCTGAAGGAGAACGGACTCGCGACGGTGATCGGGACGAGGACCTACGGCAAGGGCGTGTTCCAGGAGGTGATCCCGCTCGAGGCGGGCGGAGCGCTCGACCTGACGGTCGGCGAGTACCTGACCGCGGACGGCAGCTCGATCCTCGGCGAGGGAGTCGTGCCCGACATCCGCGTCCGCGACGGCGATCGGAGCGACGGCGACGCCGCCCTCGACGCCGGCCTGCGCCGCGTCGCCGGCGAGCAGCAGGCCGAGTGATGGCGCCCGAGGTCGAGCCCGGGCGCCCGCGGGCGCTCGTCGTCTCCCGCCGCGGGCGCTTCCGGGTCGGTGAGCCGCTGTTCGAGCGCGGTCCGCAGGTGAGCCTCGCCCGGGGGCGCGTCGACGTCGGCCCGGGCCGGATCGCGCTCTGCCGGATCGACCGGCGCGGCGGCCAGCCGATCGCCGATCTCGGCCGCGCCGATCGTGCCCGCGACGTCGTCGCGGCGCTGCTCGCCGATCGTGGCCTGCGCCCGACCTTCCGCGATCGCCACGAGCAGGAGGCGCGCAGCTCCGTCGCCCGGCTCGAGCGCGACGCGGGGCCGCGTCGCGACCTGACCGCGGAGCCGACCTTCACCGTCGATCCGGCTAGCGCTCGCGACTTCGACGACGCCGTCTCGGCCCGCTCCGAGGGCGACGGCTTCCGGGTCTGGGTCCACATCGCCGACGTCGCGGCTCACGTCAAGCCCGAGAGCGGCCTCGATCGCGAGGCGCTCTCGCGTGGCAACTCGACCTATGCCCCCGGCACCGTCAGCCCGATGCTGCCCGCGACGCTGAGCAGCGACGCATGCAGCCTCAACCCCGGCGTCGAGCGGCTCGCGGTCACGACCGAGATCGAGCTCAACGCGTCCGGAGAGCCCGTCGCGTCGTCCTTCTACCGCTCCCGGATCCGCTCCGACGCGCGCCTCGACTACGACCGCCTCGATCGTGTCTTCGCCGGCGCCGAGCCGGCTCCGGAGCCGGTGGCGGGCGCGATCGCGGTGGCGCGCCGGGCGACTGCGGCCATCGCCGGCGCACGGCGGGGGGAGGGCCTGGCCGTGAGCAGCGCCGAGCCCGAGTTCACCTTCACGCCGTCCGGTGACGTCGAAGCCGCCCACGCGCTCGTCCAGACCGAGGCCCACCGGCTGATCGAGCGGCTGATGATCCTCAGCAACGAGCTCGTCGCACGGTTGCTCGAGCGCAAGCGCGTACCGACGCTGTATCGGGTGCACGAGCAGCCCGACCCGGCCCGGGTGCGGCTGCTGATCGACCAGCTCGCGGCGCTCGGCGTTCCGACACCGGCGCTGGCGAAGGCGGCCGGACCGGCCGAGGCAGGCGCGGCGGCGGTCGAGGCGAGCCGGCTCGTGGCGGCCGAGGCGGCCCGGCGCGGGCACGGCGCCGCCAGCCTCTCGTCGCTGGTCCTGCGGGCGCTCAAGCAGGCCCGCTACAGCGAGGTCAACCTCGGCCACGCCGGCCTCGGCAGCGCTGCCTATGCCCACTTCACCTCCCCGATCCGCCGCTACCCGGACCTGATCGCCCACCGCGGCCTGCTCGCGGCGATCGACGGCGGCGAGCCGCCGCCGGACGCCCACGAGGTCGCCGCCGCCGCCGTCCACTGCTCCGACACCGAGCGCGACTCGATGCGGATAGAGCGCGACGGCGACGACATCTGCGCCGCGTTCCTGCTCCGGCGCGAGCTCTTCGAGCGCGGTCCGGAGACGAAGTTCGCGGGGGAGGTCTCCGGGGTGATCGGCGCGGGTGCTTTCATCCGCTTCGGTGGCGAGCATGCGGACGTCTATGAGGGCTTCCTCCCGGCCCGGCGGATGCCGGGCGACCGCTTCGAGATCAACGAGGTCGAGTCGGCCTTGATCGGCATCCGGACGGCTCGCAGGGTCGGGATCGGCGACGCGATCGAGGTCGTGGTCGACGCGGTGGAGCCGGCTCGGGGGCGGGTCGACTTGAGCGTGGACCCGGGTGGCGAGCGCGATCGGCGTCCCAGTCGACGCGCGTCTGGTCGGCCGCGGCGGTCGGGGCGGGGGCGGCGATGAGCGAGCGTGGGCCGGACGTGGCCACCAACCGCGCGGCCCGGCACGCCTACGAGATCGTCGAGACGTTCGAGGCCGGCATCGCCCTCACGGGCACCGAGGTCAAGTCGTTGCGCGACGGCAACGCCCGCCTGCAGGACTCCTACGCGGCGATCGAGGAGGGGGAGCTTCAGCTCCGGGGCGCCTACATCCCGCCCTACCCGCCGGCTCGCGACAACCACGATCCCGAGCGCCCGCGGAAGCTGCTCATGCACCGCTGGGAGATCGAGCGCCTGATCGGTCGCATGCAGCGCAAGGGCCTGACGCTGGTGCCGACCCGGATCTACTTCAAGGGCAGGCGCGCCAAGGTCGAGCTGGCGCTCGCGCGAGGCAGGCAGCAGCGGGATAAGCGCCGCCAGATCCGCGATCGCGACGTCGCGCGGGACATCGAGCGCGAGGTCAAGCACCGCAACCGCTGAACGGCTGCGTTCAGCGGCCTGCAGCGACCCTTCGCGATCGGCTCCGCCCTTGCTTGAATGTGCCGAGATGGCCGATCCAGCGAGCCCGCGCCCGCTCGACCCGGTGGAGTCGACCACCTAGCCAGCACCGAGGAGGACGAGTGAACGAGCAGGACCAACAGCAAGCGCCGGCCGATCCGCAGCCCGGAGCCCCGCAGCCGCCCGCTCAGGGTGCCCCCCCGCCACCGCCGGGCGCGGCCGCTCCTCCGCCTGCGAGCGCCCCCCCGCCGGGCATGCCGACGCCGCCGCCGGCGACGCCACCCGCAGCACCCGTACCGGCGGGCGAGAGCCCCCGCGACCGCAAGCGGCGGGAGCGTGAGGAGAAGCAACGTGAGCGGCAGGCCCTCCGCCTCCGCAAGCAGGCCGAGCGGGAGGAGAAGAAGCGCCTGCGCGCGGAGCAGCGCGAGGCGCGCCGACGCGGTGCCACCCCGCCGCCGTCCCCCGCCGCCCCGCAGCCGCCGGCGTCGCCGGCGGCCGAGGCGTCGGGCGTCGCCACGCCGGCCGCCGCCGCCCAGGGACAGGAAGCGCCACAAGCACAGCAGCCCGCCGGGCAGCCGGGAGCACCGGTCGATCGACGGACCCAGCGCGAGGAGCGCAAGCGCGAGCGCGAAGCGAAGAAGGCGGCGGCGCGGGCGGAGCGCGAGCACGCCCGTGAAGCCCGCCGCCGGGCGATCGCCGAGAAGAAGGCCGCGCGGGCAGCGGCCCGGGGCCGTCCGGCCCCGCCCGAGACCCCGCCGGGTCCGCCGGCGTGGACGCCGCAGGCCGAGTCGGGATCCGATCCCAAGCTCGCGCTCGGCGCCGCTGCGGCCGCCGCCGCGGCCGGCGCCGGTGTCGGCGCCGCTGCTTCCCGCCACGGCGAGGGGGCCGACGAGGCCCAGGGATCGCCG
>CAZTGN010000058.1:0-12323 GCA_964613275.1 uncultured Conexibacter sp.
GTCGTCGCCCCGGTCGAGCCGGGACTGGCGAGCGCGTCGGCACGCCCGGCGGCGACGTCGGCCGCGGCGCGGACGATCGAAGCGTCGGGTCGCGAGCGAACCGCGCGGACCGGCTCCTCGTCGTTGCCGATCACCTCCGTCGCATCGACGACCTCGATCAACTCCGAGGTGAGCTCAGCGAACACGGCGGCGGGGCCGTGGACGCGGACCGCGATCCCGTCGGCGGCCACCGCCCGCACGCCTGCGGCTACGGCCTCGGCCCCGGCCTCGGCCCCGAGCGCGTCGAAGGCGACCGTGACCCGTCGACCCGGCGTCGCGCCCGGCGGCGACGCCGCCGGGGCTCCCACCTACTGCTCCTCGCGCCCGCCGAGCTCGGTCGGCTCGTCGGCGACGACGACCTCACGGCCCGCGTAGGTCCCGCAGGTCGGGCAGACCCGGTGTGGCAGCTTCGGGCTGTGGCACTGCGGGCACTCGTTCAGGCGCGGCGCCGCGACCGCGTCGTGGGCGCGGCGCTTGTCGCGACGGGCGCTCGACTGGCGCTGCTTCGGGACGGCCATGCGGCGGCGAATCGTAGCGATCGCGCCGCGGCGAGCAGTCCCCCACCGCGCCCCGGTGGCCCTGCCCGTCTCATGTCCCGGGTCGGGCAGACCGGCTCCGCCGCGAGGGGGTGGGTGATCCCGACTACGACATGTGTGGGTGAGATGACCCAGGTCCGACACCGCGAGGGGGTGGGTGATCCCGACTACGGCATGTGTCGGTGAGATGGCCCAGAGGTCAATCGAGGAGGTCGCGCAGCTTCGCGAAGCGGGGGTCGGGAGCGCGCTCGTGGGTGTGGGTTGCCGGATCGACATCGTTCAACGAGGCGCCGCAGACATCGCAGAGGCCGGCGCAATCGGCGCGGCAGAGGACCCGGTCGGGCAGGGCCAGGACGAGCGCGTCGCGGAGCCAGCGGACCGGCTCGAGCAGGCCCTCGGTCACGTAGGGGCTGCGCAGATCGGGGTCCTCCGCCCTGCCCTGCTCGACCTCCCGCGCGTCGATCGCGAGCTCGAGTCGGGCCGGGCCGAGGCAACGGGCGCAGGTCGCGAGCACGACGACGTCCGCACGCAGGCGCAGCGCCCATCCCGAGCTCGTCCTGGAGACGTCGATCCGGGTCGCGATCGGCGTCGACTCGAGTGTCAGTTCCTCGCCGCCGACGGCGGGAGGTGCCGGCTCGAGGTCGAGCTCGATCCGCTCCGCAGCGCCGCTCCGCAGCGCCAGGGCATCGAGGTCGATCGGTCGCTCCGCCATCTGCAACTAGTCTCCGAGCGTAGCGTGAGCGCTGAGTTCCACTGGGACCCCGACACCTACCTGGAGATGATCCGGGCCGAGGTCCCGAGCTTCGACGCGCTCCAGGAGGCGGCGGTCGCGGCGGTCCCGTTCGCACCGGAGACGGTGCTCGACCTCGGGATCGGCACCGGGGAGACGTCGCGGCGGCTGCTCGACGCCTATCCCGAGGCCCGCATCACCGGCCTCGACTCGAGCCCCGAGATGGTCTTCCGCGCGCGCCGGCTCGGGATCGAGGTCCGGTTGGCGCGGATGGAGGACCCGCTCCCCGACGGGCCCTGGGATCTCGTCATCGCGGTGCTCAGCGTCCACCACCTGACCGGCGAGCGGAAGCGCGACCTCTTCCGCCGGGTCGGCGAGCACGCGCGGGCGCTCGTCCTCGCCGACGTCGTCAAGGCCGATCGACAGGTGGCGCCGATCGATCCCGAGCGGGATTTCCTCGAGGGCGCCGGCGAGCTCGCCGACTGGTCGCGCGGGGAGGTCGTCTGGACCGCGGACGACCTCGCGGTCATCCGCGCCGTCTACGACGCCGAGTAGTCGACCTCTGCCGGTTCGACTTCCTCGTCGTCGCGGCCGGCGAGGCGGTCGCGGCCGCGTTGCACCGCGGCGAGGAACTTCTGCAGGTTGACCTCGAGGGTCGAGAGGATCTCGTCGGCGTAGTCCTCGGCGCCGAGGCGGATCTGGCGCTCGGTGTCGCGGGCGTCCTCGAGGATCTCCTCGGCGCCGCGCTCGGCCTGCTTGTAGACCTCCTCCTCGGAGATCAGCCGGGCCTGCTGGTCGCGGGCCTCCTTGACGATCCGCTCCGCCTCGCGCTTCGCCTCGGCGAGCATCTCCTGGCGCTCCTTGACGATCCAGCGGGCCTGCTTGATCTCCTCGGGGATCGTCGCCCGCATCTGGTCGAGCAGGTCGTAGATCTCCTCGCGATCGACCCGCACCTGGTCGGTCAACGGCACCGGCCGGGCGTTGTGGATCAGGTCGTCGAGCTTGTCGATGAGAACGAGAACGTCCATGGTTGCGGCCAAATCTTAGGGATACGGGCGAGGAAGGCTCGCCCCGGCGAGACATTCTCCACGCCGCTGCAAGCTCCTGCCCATCGCGGCGGCCGTCAACGCTCGATCCGCTCCTGCAGGGCGACGGCCACCGCGGAGGGCACGAGGTCGCCGACGTCGCCGCCGAAGGTCGCGATCTCCTTGACGCCGGTCGAGGAGAGGAAGCTGTACTCGGCGGAGGCCATCACGTAGACGCTCTCGATCTCGGGGGCGAGCTTGCGGTTGAGCTGGTTCAGCTCGAACTCGTACTCGAAGTCGGAGATCGCACGCAGCCCCTTGACGATCGCCGCGGCCCCGTGCTCGCGGGCGAACTCGACCAGCAGGTTCGAGAACACGCTCACCTCGACGTTGTCGAGCTCGGAGGTCGCCCCCTCGATGAAGCCGACCCGCTCCGCGGCGCTGAACAGCGTCTTCTGCTTGCGTAGCGGCTGGTCGACGACGCCGACCACCACCTCGTCGAAGATCCGAGCGGCCCGGCCGATGATGTCGAGATGGCCGTTGGTGACCGGGTCGTAGCTCCCCGGGCAGATGGCGACCCGCACGCTCATAGGGGCGCCCCGTGGATCCGGATCGCGGTCGCGCCGTAGTCGCGGCGGTCGAGCATGGGCAGCCCGAGCTCGATCGGGTCGGCGGTGGCCGACTCGACGATCGCGCGGCCGTCGTCGTGGAGCCGCGCCGGGACGAGTTCTTCGAGCTCGGAAGCCAAGCGGCGGGCGAGTCTATAGGGCGGATCGAGGTAGACGAGGTCGTAGCGGTCGCGATCGCGGCGGAGGAACCGGATCGCGTCGCCGCCGACGACCGTGCAGCGCTCCCCGAGGCCGAGCGCCCTGACGTTCGCCCGTGCCGCCGCCGGATCGATATCGACGAGGGTCGCCCGCGCCGCCCCACGCGAGACCGCCTCGATCGCGACGGCCCCGGTACCGGCGAAGAGGTCGAGAACGGCGAGCCCGGTGACGTCGCCGAGGATCGCGAAGATCGCCTCGCGAACGCGGTCGGTGGTCGGCCGGATCGGCCCCCCGCGCGGCGCCAGCAGGCGCCGACCGCGGAGCTCTCCGGCGACGACGCGCATCTCAGGCGATCGGTTCCACCGGATCGTCCATCTCAGGCGGCGATCGGCCCGGTCCGCTCATCGCCGAAGCGCTCGCGGACCGCGTCGAGCAGCGGGCCGAGCGCCGGCGCGGCGAGCGACCCGTGACGGTCGAGCAGCGCGATCAGGTCGGAGCGCGCCGCCGCGAGCAGCTCCACGTCCCCGGGGAGCGAGGCGATCCGGAAGCGCGGCAGCCCGCTCTGGCGGGTGCCGAGCACCTCTCCCTCGCCCCGCATCGCGAGGTCGATCTCGGCGAGGGCGAATCCGTCGCGCTCGCCGACGAAGGCCTCGAGGCGGGTGCGGGCGCGCCCGCCCTCGGGATCGGCGAAGAGGATGCATTGCGACTCGTGCTCGCCGCGCCCGACCCGGCCCCGGAGCTGGTGGAGCTGGCTGAGGCCGTAGCGGTCGGCGTCCTCGATCAGCATCACCGAGGCGTTCGCGACGTCGATCCCGACCTCGACCACGCTCGTCGCGACGAGCACGTCCGCCTCGCCGGCAGCGAAGCGGCCCATCGCCGCGGCCTTCTGCGCCGCCGGCATCTGCCCGTGCAGGACCTCGACCTCGAAGTCGCACAGCTCGCCGCCGGCGAGGCGCTCGGCCTCGCTCGTCGCCGCCTTCGCCTGGTCGCGCTCGGAGTCGACGACGAGCGGGCAGACGACGTAGGCCTGCCGGCCCTCCCGCAGCCGCTCGCGAATGAACCCGTAGGCGCCATCACGCCGCTCCTCGCCGACGAGCCAGGTCCTGACCGGCTGCCGCCCGGCCGGAAGCTCACGCAGGGCGGCGACGTCGAGGTCGCCGAACGCGGTCAGCGACAGGGTCCGCGGGATCGGCGTCGCGGTCATGTGGAGGACGTGCGGCGCGTGCTCCGCGCCCTTGTCGTCGAGCGCCCGCCGCTGCTCGACTCCGAACCGATGCTGCTCGTCGACGACCGCGACCGTGAGCCGCGCGAAGCGGACGGCGGATTCGATCAGGGCATGGGTGCCGACGAGCAGCGGCAGCTCACCGCTCGCGAGCCGGTCGAGCGTCGATCGCCGTCGCGCCGCCGGCGTCGACCCGGTCAACAGGCCGATCGGGACCGGGGCGCCGGCGAGGAGCGCCTCGAGCGTCGCGAAGTGCTGCCCGGCGAGCGTCTCGGTCGGCGCCATCAGCGCCGCCTGCCCGCCCGCCTCGAGGGCGCGCAGCATCGCGTAGAGGGCGACGACCGTCTTGCCGGAGCCGACCTCGCCCATCAACAGCCGCTGCATCGGCGCCGTGGCGGCGAGGTCGGCGTCGATCGCCGCGAACGCCGCGTGCTGGTCGGCGGTCGGGGCGAAGGGAAGCGACTCGATCCACGAGGCGACGAGCCCGCCGGGGCGCTCCAGCGCCCGTGCCCGCCGGGTCGAGCGGCGCTCACCGCGGCGCAGCCGCAGCGCCGCCTGATGCAGGAACAGCTCCTCGTAGGCGAGCCTGGCCCGGGCAGGATCGATCTCGTCGGAGGAGCGCGGGAGGTGGATCGCGATCCGGGCGTCGGCGGCGCCCGCGAGGCGGCGCCGCGCGCGCAGCTCCGCCGGCAGCGGCTCCGCTACCGCCGGGGCGAGCGCCAGCGCCCTCCACGTCCACTCGCGGATCCGCTCGACCCGCAGCCCTTCGCCACCGGGATGGACGGGGACGATCCCGGTCGTGTGCAGGCCGGCCGGCGGGTCCCCACGATCGCGCAGCGGATCACCCCGGCCCTCTCCGATCCCGAAGTCGCCGGGGCCGAGGATCTCGTGCGCGTCGGGGCGGAAGGCGCGGCCGTCGCGACGGCCGCTGAGCAGCATCCGCACGCCGGGCTTCAGCTTCTCGGCCAGCCACGCCTGGTTGAACCAGACGACCTCGATCGAGCCGGAGCCGTCGGCGACGGTCGCCTCGACGACCCGCAGGTTGCGGCGCCGGGTCGGTCGCGCACGCACCCTCCTCACCTCGACGAGCACGGTCGCCGGGCGGCCCGGCTCGAGCTCGGCGATCCCGGTCGGCCGCGATCGGTCGATCCAGTCGTGCGGGTAGCGCTCGATGACGTCCCCGAGCGATGCGAGGCCGACCCGGGCGGCCGATGCGGCGACCTTCGGCCCGACGCCGCGGAGGTCGGTCAGCGGCCGCCGGAGGAGGCTCCGCGGCGGCCGACACCGGAGCGGCGCGGCCAGGAGCGCGGCGCGGTCGGCCGGCCCCTCGCCCCCGAAGCCCCGAGGCGGCTCGGGCGAGCCGGCCCGGGGATTGTCGGCGGCGGTCAGCGCTGATGACATCGCGACCTCACGCAGCGAGGATAGGAAGACGCCGAACGGAACCGGCGGGACGTCGCCCCGAGTCAGCGAGCGGCGAGTCGTAACCGACGAGACGTCGCCGTTTCACGCCGGGGCGGCACAAGCCGTCGCTCGGCGGGAACCGGTCGGGAGCCGGCAGCGGCCGCGGCGGTCAGGGGCGGATGGGGTCGCCGCGATGGCGGGCGAACGTCTCCCCTACCCAGGCGAAGCCGCGGCGCTCGCGGAGCGAGTCGCGATACTCGACCAGCGCGAGCGGCGGATCGGGCTCGGCCGGACCGTTGGGCGGGGCGACGACCGGAGCGAGCAGGGCGGCGGCGGTCAGATCCGCGACCGTGAACCGGTCCCCGACCAGGTAGTCGCCGGCACCGGATTCGAGCTCGGCCTCGAGCCGGTCGAAGGCCGCCGCGATCTTCGCCCGCGATTCGGCGGCGGCCGCCTCGGGGCCCACCCTGTAGCGGACGCGGGTGAACGCGGCGGCGCCGCGGGCGAAGGCGCTCACCGCGAGGTCGCTGCCGGCAAGCCGGTCGGGCATGATCGTCGCCGAGAACCGCTTCAGCCCTTCGCCGTCCGCACGCAGCTCGTGGAAGGCGAGCTGACGCGCGTAGGGCCCGAGCTCCTCATCGAAGAAGTCCTCGAGCGCAAGCGCCCGCGCCCGCAGCCCGGGCTCGTCGGGATAGAGCGGCGGTCCCCCGAACCGCTCCTCGATCGCGGCGATGATCGCCGTCGAATCGCCGATCGCCCATCCGTCCAGCTCGAGCACCGGGAAGGTGTACGCGGTGCCGCGGGTCAGCCACAGCGCCACCGCGATGTGGGTCGGCGGCGGCGGTGCCCGGCGCTCGTGCTCGACACCCTTCAGCTCCAGCGCCCAGCGCACCTTCTCGTTGTAGTGGGAGATGGGGATGTGCCAGAGGACCACGCTCATTGCGACGCCAACAGCCACCAGTAATGAGGCTGCCCGCCGCGGTGCGCCTCGGCCTCGACGCCGTCCGCGACGAGGCCGGTGACCTCGTCGAGCGCGATCGGCGCCCCCGCCCCCTCGACGATCGTGACGATCTCGGCGTCGTCGGCGAGAGCCGCGATCGTCGCAGCGAGCGTGGAGCCCGCCCCGCCCCAGGCAATCGCCTCGCCGTCGATGAAGCCGACCGCGTCACCGCGCACGAAGCGGCCCTCGGAGTCGTCCCGTGCCGCCGGAGCGACCGCTCCGGTCCGTGTCTCCTCGAGCGCCTCGGCGAGCCGGTCGGCATTGGCTGCGAGCGGGGCGAGCGGGTCGAGCTCGACCATCGCGACGAGTCCGGCCTGCTGGGAGGTGCAGTCGAGGACGCGCGCCTCGCGGTCGGTCAGCTCCGCCGCCTGCTCGGCGGCGAGGACGACGTTCGACGAGTTCGGGAGCACGATCACGCCCTCGGCGCCGACCGAATGGATCCCGGCGAGGAGCTCGTCGGTCGAGGGGTTCATCGTCTCGCCGCCGTCGACAACCGTGGCCCCGAGCCCCTCGTAGAGGTCGCGAAGGCCGGCGCCGGAGACGACGGCGACGAGCCCGCAGCGGGAGCCGGCGAGGCGGCGCTCGCGCTCGGCCACCTGGGCGCGCATGTCGGCCTCGTCGACCTGCGAGACCGTTCCGCGGTCGGCGAACACGGCCCGCGCTCCGGGGGGATCGTCCGTGTGGAGGTGAACCCGCAGGGTCCGCCGGTCGCCGACGATCAGGATCGAGTCGCCGAGCTCGCGCAAGGGCCGCTCGAACGACGGGCCGTCGAGAGCCTGGCCCTCGACGATGAAGTTGACGCACCACCGGTAGCGGCTGTCGGTGTGCTCGGGAGCCGAGAAGCGTGGCGGCGCCTGTGCCGGGATCTCGACCTCGGGCGCCTCCTCGCCGCGCAGCCCGGCGGCCATCCCGGCGAGGATCAGGACGAGCCCGTGAGCGCCCGCGTCGACCACCCCCGCCTTGGCGAGGACGTCCAGCTGCTCGGGCGTCCGCAGCACGGCCTGCTCGCCGGCGCGCGTGATCGCCTCCAGCACCGTCGCGAGCATCTCGTCCTGCTGCCGCTGGCTCAGACCGGAGCTGAAGCTGATGTCGCCGTCGGCGAGCCGGGCGAGGTGCATGCTCGCCGCGTTGGCCATCGCCCTGGCGACGGTCAGCATCGTCCCCTCGGCCGGGTTGCGGACCGAGTCGTAGGCGGCGTCGGCCGCAGCCGAGAACGCAGAGGCGACGAGCACCGGGTCGATCAGGTCCCCGGGCCGCGTCGCCAGCTCCTCGGCGGCGCCGCGGACGATCTGGCTCAGGATCACCCCCGAGTTGCCGCGAGCCCCCATCAGCGCCGCCCGGGCGACGGCATGGACGACCTCGGTCCGGTCCACCTCCTCCCCCTCCTCGGACTCGATCCGGTCGAGCTCGGCCAGGACGGCGCGCATCGTCAGCGCCATGTTGTCGCCGGTGTCGCCGTCGGCGACCGGGTAGACGTTCAGGTCGTTGACCTCGTCGCGGCGCGCATCGAGGTATGCGTAGGCGGTCTCGACGACGCGCCGGAAGCGGACGACAGAGGGATCGGGCACGGCGGCTAGTTGTATCGGAGAAGCTGCCGGTGGAGGGGTTGGGCCGCCTGTGAGCGGCCGTGAGCCGAGCCGGACGCTGAGCTGCGAAGCGTCAGCGGGCGCGAGCGTTCGCTGACCGAGCAGATCGAGGACGGTGAGGCGACAGGCCTCCGGCCGTGAGCCGAGCCGGACGCTGAGCTGCGAAGCGTCAGCGGGCGCTCAGGCGGCCTTGGTGACCTTGTTGGCCTTGAGGCAGCGCGTGCAGACGTAGACCCGGCGCGGGCCCGAGCCCTCGTCGATCCGGACCTTCTGCAGGTTCGGGTTGAAGCGGCGGCGGGTCGCGACCATCGAGTGGCTGCGCGAGTTCCCGACCGCGGGCTTCTTGCCGCAGCTGTGACAGACCTTGGCCATCGGACGCGGCATGGTAGCGACCGCCCTCCGGCAACGCTCAGGCGAGCCGCTCGTCGGCGGCGAGCAGGTGCATGTGGACGGCGGCTGCCGCGGCGGCGCGGCCCTGGTCGCGCTTGCCGCCGCCGGCCCGCGCCTCGGCCTGCTCGCGCGTGTCGCAGGTGATGACCCCGAACGAGCAGGGAATTCCGGTCTCGAGCGTCACCTGGCGGAGCCCCCCGGCGGTCTCGGCGCAGACGAAGTCGTAGTGGTCGGTCTCGCCGCGGATCACGACGCCGAGGCAGGCGACGCCCGCGAACCTCCCGGATCCGGCGCAGAGCTTCGCGGCGAGCGGCAGCTCGAAGGCGCCCGGGACCTCGAACGTCGCGATCGAGCCGGCGCTCGCGCCGAGCTGGGTGAAGCCGTCGACGGCGCCCGCGACGAGACGCTCGGCGAGGTCCCCGTAGAACGTGGCCACGCAGATCGCCCAGTCGGCGGCGGCCACCTGGCGGTGCTGCGCCGACTCCGCGGAGCCCTCAGCCATCCTCCTCCCCGCCGCGCCCGCTGCCGCGCTGCCGCTCCCCGTGGATCATCTCGTCATCGAAGCCGAGCCCCTGGTGGTGGAGCGTGTGGCCCATGCGGTCGCGCTTTGTCGCGAGGTAGTCCTCGTTGTGGGGGTTGGCGACGGCGACGATCGGGACCTGCTCGCTCACCGAGAGACCGTAGCCCTCCAGCCCGATGATCTTCTTCGGGTTGTTGGTGATGATGCGGATGCTGCCGAGGCCGAGGTCGCGGAGGATCTGGGCGCCGATCCCGTAGTCGCGGAGGTCGGCGGGAAGGCCGAGCTCGAGGTTCGCGTCGACGGTGTCGAGGCCCTCCTCCTGCAGCTTGTAGGCCCTGAGCTTGTTCAGCAGCCCGATCCCGCGGCCCTCCTGGGAGAGGTAGAGGAGCACGCCCCTGCCCTCCTTCTCGATCATCGCCAGCGCCGCGGCGAGCTGCTCGCCGCAGTCGCAGCGCAACGAGTGGAAGACGTCGCCGGTCAGGCACTCGCTGTGGACGCGGACGAGCACGTCCTCGCGGCCGGCGACATCGCCCTTGACCATCGCGACGTGGTGCTTGTCGTCGACGAGCGAGCGGTAGCCGACCGCGGTGAAGTCGCCGAACCCGGTCGGCAGCGAGGTAGCGACGATGCGCTCGATGAGCTTCTCGCGCTGGCGCCGGTAGGCGATCAGGTCGGCGATCGTGATCATCTTCAGCCCGTGCTGGGCGCAGTAGGAGGCGAGGTCCGGCACCCGCGCCATCGTCCCGTCGTCGTTCATGATCTCGCAGATCACGCCCGCCGGGTTGAGGCCGGCGAGGCGGGCGAGGTCGACGCTCGCCTCGGTGTGGCCCGTCCGCTCCAGCACCCCTCCCCCCTTCGCCTTGAGCGGGAACAGGTGACCGGGGATGCGAACGTCCTCGGGTCCGGACGAGGGATCGATCGCAACCTGGATCGTCCGCGCCCGGTCGTGGGCGGAGATGCCGGTCGTGACCCCCTCGGCGGCCTCGATCGAGACGGTGAACGCGGTCTGCAGCGGCGCCTCGTTCTTCGCCGCCATCAGGTTCAGGCCGAGCTCGTCGCAGCGTTGGGCGGTGAGCGCGAGACAGATCAGCCCGCGGCCGTGAGTCGCCATGAAGTTGACCGCCTCGGGCGTGGCGAACTGCGCCGCCATCACCAGGTCGCCCTCGTTCTCACGGTCCTCGTCGTCGCAGACGACCACCATGCGGCCGCGGCGGATCTCCTCGATCGCCTCGTCGATCGTCGTGAACGGGGCCCTCGGCGCCCTCCGTGTCGTCGTCGTCTCTTCAGGTTCCATTCTTCGCAATGCCTCCCAGCAGCCGCTCGACCTGGCGAGCGATCAGATCCACCTCGACGTTGACGGCGTCCCCCGGCGCGATCGCGCCGAAGGTCGTCCTCTGCAGGGTCTCCGGAATCAGCGAGACCTCGACGATACGCCCCTCGAGCCCGGCGACGGTGAGGCTGGCCCCGTCGAGGGCGATCGATCCCCGCTCGACGACGTAGCGGCCCAGCTCGTCCGGGAGCTCGACGCGGACCCGGCGAGCGAACCCGTCGGGCTCGACGGCGGCGACCGGGGCGAGGGCATCGACGTGACCCTGGACGACGTGGCCCCCGAGCCGGTCGCCCGCCCGCAGCGCGGGCTCGAGGTTCACGGCCGAGCCCGGCTCGAGCGCTCCCAACGTGGTCAGCTCGAGGGTCTGGTTCATGACGGCGGCCGCGAAGCCCTCCGGCCGCGGCCCGATCGCCGTCAGGCAGACCCCGGCGACGGCCACCGAGTCGCCGGGCTCGAGCTCGGCGCCGAGCGCCGCCGCGATCCCGAGCCGGGCGCCGGCCTCGTCGCGATCGATCGACGCGACCGTCCCGACCTCCGCGATCAGCCCCGTGAACACCTCACCACTCCCGCATCCGCGCGCGCACCAGGAGATCATCGCCGGACCGCTCCCAATCGACCGCGAGCGCCCGCTCGGCGGCCTCGATCCCGCCGGCCCCCGCCCCGCCGACGAGCGGTCGCGCGGCGCTGCCCCCGAGGAGGATCGGAGCGTGGAAGATGCGCAGCTCGTCCAGCTCGCCGGCATCGCGGAACGCGCCGGCCAGCGTCGCGCCGCCCTCGAGGAGCAGGCTCGTCACCTCACGGCGGCCGAGCTCCGCCAGCGCCGGCCCGATCCGCTCCGCGCCCGAGCCGGGAAGCTGGACGACCTCGACGCCGGCGCCGCGGAGAGCGGCGACGCGTTCCGGTGACGCCCCGACGCCGGCGACGACGAGGACCGGGCTGGGGTCGAGGGTGGCGACGAGCCGCGAGGCGAGCGGCAGCCGCGCCGCCGAGTCGAAGACGACGCGGAGCGGCTGGCGACGGGCGCCCACCCCGCGCGCGGTCAGGGTCGGATCGTCGGCGAGCGCCGTCCCGATCCCGACCGCGATCGCGTCGGCCTCGGCCCGCCAGCGATGGACGCGCTCACGCGAGGCCGGCCCCGAGATCCAGCGCGACTCGCCGCCGCCGCTGGCGGTGCGCCCGTCGAGCGTCACGGCCGCCTTCAGCGCCACCAGCGGCATGCCGGTGCGGGCGTGCTTGCGGAACGGCTGATTGAGCAGGCGGGCGGCGGCGGCGTCCGGGCCCTCCGCCCAGGCGACATCGACTCCGCCGTCGCGGAGGATGCCCGGGCCCCGGCCGCTCGCCTTCGCGCTCGGATCGTCGGAGCCGATCACGACGCGGGCGATCCCGGCCTCGAGGATCGCGCCGGCGCACGGCGGCTGCCGGCCCTCGTGTGCGCACGGCTCCAGCGTCACGTACATCGTCGCCCCGGCCGGATCGGCGCCGCGCTCGAGCGCGTCGGCGAGCGCGGCTGCCTCCGCGTGCGGGCCGCCGAGCACGGCGTGGTGGCCCTCGCCGACGAGGGCGCCTTCGCGGTCGACGATCACCGCCCCGACCAGCGGGTTCGGACTGACGGCGCCGTGGCCGGCGGCGGCGGCGAGCTCGAGCGCTCGGCTCATCGGCGTTCGATCCCCGGTGGCGGCGTTCCGGCTCCGACTCATCGTGGAAGCGCTCCTGCGCGTCGTTGATTGACTGGTCAGTCAACGGCAATGGTAGCGATCGCCGGCACCGTTTCCCAGCG